>JBCCHN010000002.1:0-110325 GCA_039028695.1 Pseudomonadota bacterium | reverse complement strand
TGCAACGGGCAGTGAACTTGGCAAAAGGGTACGCCACACTGGGAACAACGGCTGGCTTGCTCTACGGCCCCAGCACTGGTGTATTCCTGATAGATTTCCAAAAAATCCGACCGGCGCTGGCTGCTGGCCCGTTTATCCGGCATCCGTGATGCGGTAGACACGAATTGTAGCATCTTGCTGGTCATAACCATATCCCCACTTCTCTTACCCCACCGCTATCGGGCGGGCTTTTTATTGAAGGCCCCTTGTCTATCGCCCGTTTGACCCTTGATCCGCACCTCCTGTTCTATCGGAAAGAATCCCAAAAGGCGAGTCTTATGGAAAAAATAAGACAATATAATTGACCTTTTTTGGTGTGCGTCCAATTTATCTATCAAATATCAATCAATTCGGGTGCCGAATTGTAAAATTTAGTACTGTACTGGTACTAATTATCGGCTGGTGTATGATCTGACCCCGGTGCTAGATAGCGGCCCACTGTCATCATTTCTCAACCCTTGTGCTTTAAGAGGCTTGCCAGTCCTAGACCTTGGCCAATCAAGTATCGGCAAGGTCCGGATTGTGCCCTTGAGGTGAAGACACCCGCGACGTAGTCCGGAATTTTCAAATTTTTATAAGGACTTAGCCTTGCCGTTCTTCCATCTGCTCGTTTTGGCGATCGCACAGGGCGTTACTGAGTTTTTGCCGATCTCCTCCTCGGGGCACCTGGTTTTGGTATGGGCCGGTTTTGAAGCGGCAGGCAGTTCGCCGAAGGATCTCAGCGAATCCATCCAGCTCAGCTTTGACGTGGCGGTCCATGTGGGCACCTTGTTGGCGGTGATCCTCTATTTTCGTCAGGATGTGGCTTTGATGTTCCGCGGCCTGGGTCGCTTGGCCACCGATCGCAAAGACCATGGCGCTCACCTGATTGTCGCGCTTGTCATCGGAACCCTGCCCATCATCCTCGTGGGCTTTTCCGCCAAGGAATGGATTGAATTGGCCTTGCGCAATGTTGAAGTGGTTGCCTGGACCACGATTTTCTTCGGCTTGCTGCTCTACTGGGCCGACCGTTTTCCCGTCCGGATCGAGACCTTGGACCATATCAAGCTGTCGCACGTGATGTGGATCGGCCTGGCCCAAGTCATGGCTTTGGTTCCCGGAACCAGCCGTTCAGGCATTACCATGACCGCGGCGCGCTTTTTGGGTTACGACCGGGCCAATTCCGCACATTTTTCCATGCTGCTGGCCATTCCCACCATACTTGGCGCGGGAACCCTGGCCAGCATCGCCCTGATCGAAGCAGACTCCCTTACCTTGGGATGGGATGCTGTGCTGGCGGCTGCAATTGCTTTTGTCGTCGCCTGGATATCGATTGCGCTTTTGATCGGTTGGCTTCGCCGGGCGTCTTTTACGCCTTTTGTGGTCTACCGACTAATCCTGGGCGGCTTTTTACTGTATTGGGCCTATGTTGGCTTCTAGGACGCGGCTTTCTAAAAAGTCAGCTTTCAACCCGCCTTGGTGGCCGCACTTTTATAACGACCGCCAATTCGATATTGGTCCATAAAGGTCGGCAAAACAGCTTCCACCGTCTTAGGCGAGATCCCTAAATCGGCCAGTGTCTTCGCCTTTGGCGAGATGACATTATCGTGCCTGAGCAACTTGACTTGGTCTCGCGTCAAGGGCGGAACGGGTGACAGTTCGGCAAAGCGGGCGATAACCTCAGCCAAGCCGAAGGGCAGAGAAATCAGTCGGTTCTTGCGCCTTGTCTGTTGCAACATGAGTTCCAAGAGTTCTTTAAAGCTATATATCTTGGGGCCGCCCAGTTCATAAGTTTCACCGGCGTAGCGGCTGTCTGTTGCGCATTTGAAAATGGCCTGGGCCACATCGCCCACATAGACCGGCTGGTATTTGGTTTCCCCGCCACCGATGAGCGGCAGGAAAGGCGAGAACTGGGCCATTTGCGCGAAGCGATTAAAAAAGCTGTCCTCGGGACCGAAGATGATACTGGGCCGCACAATGGAAGCGCTTTGGAAGGCCGCCCTAACCGCTTCTTCGCCCTTACCCTTGGTGCGCGCATAATCTGAGTCCGAGCCACCATCTGCGCCCAGCGCGGACATATGGACAAAAGCCGAGGCACCGGCCTCCGCGCTGGCTTTGGCCACCGTCTCGGCACCGCGGGCATGAACCCCATCGAAGGACTGGCGGTAGGATTCGTACAAAATGCCGGTGAGATTGATCACCAAATCGGCGCCCGACACCACTTCCGCCACCCGCGGCGCGTCCTGGATCCGGGCGTAAACCGGGGTAATTTGAGCCACATTGCCCAAGGGCTGCAAAAATCGGGCCTTGGACGGTTTACGCACCGCGACCCTGATTTGCCAGCCGTCTCGCGCCAATAGCTGAACCACATGGCGACCCACAAAGCCCGATCCGCCGAAAATTGTGACCAAACCCGCCATACCGCACTCCCCTCATCCTTGGCCGGGCCCTCTGGGCTCTTCCAACCCCGAGTCACCCATCCTTCACACCCCTGAAAATCCCAACATTACATCCCAATATATAGGCAGTGCCGGCACAAGTTGACAGCCCCATTTCACCTCTTATCTTGAGGGTCAACGCCCGCTTCCGGATTGGCATCCACGACAGGAAGAGGTCAGCGTGAGCAAGCCAGGCCGAAAAGGACGATTATGACCGCAAAAATCGGATCCATCATTTTGCATCGCGGCGACCTGCCTGACGGGTTGGACTTCGGCACGAGCGTTGCGGTCGACAGCGAGACTCTGGGCCTGCAGCCGGCCCGCGACCGCCTGTGCCTGTTGCAACTCTCCGCCGGTGACGGCATCTGCCACTTGGTACAATTCGATAAAGGGGCCTATGACGCACCGCGCCTCAAGGCCCTACTTGGGGACCCAACCGTGACCAAGATTTTCCACTTTGCACGCTTCGACCTGGCGGTCATCCAGCATTACCTGGGTGTGACCTGCCCGTCGGTTTACTGCACCAAGATCGCCTCAAAGCTTGTGCGGACCTATACCGATCGCCATTCCCTTAAAGACCTGTGCAAGGAGTTCCTGGGCGTAGATCTCTCCAAGCAGCAACAGTCCTCCGATTGGGGTGCTGCCCAATTGACCGCCGATCAGCAAAATTACGCCGCATCGGATGTTCTATACCTGCATCAATTGCGCGAGCGCCTGGATGAGCGCCTTGCGCGCGAGGGCCGAACCGATTTGGCCGCGGCCTGTTTCGCGTTTTTACCGTCTCGGGCCGCACTGGATTTGGCCGGTTGGGATGAGGTTGATATCTTTGCCCACAGTTAGGGCTGGCCCGCGCGGAAGAGCGCCCAGAGTGAAATGAAGGGTGAACTCAAAATGTCCTCAGCAACCCTAAGAGCGACCGAAGCACAAGACGGCCCAGGACGGACAGCTGCCCGGCGGGTCTTGCGCATTGAGGCAGATGCCCTTCAGGCGCTCGCGGATGGCATTGACGCATCCTTCGCTGGCGCCCTTGATCTTCTTGTCGCTGCCCGCGGCCGCGTCGTGGTAACGGGCATGGGCAAAAGTGGTCATGTGGCCAGCAAGATCGCCGCCACGCTCGCGTCCACCGGGACGCCGGCTCAATTTGTCCACCCGGGCGAGGCCAGCCATGGCGACCTGGGCATGATCGCGCCCGATGATGTCTTGATTGCCCTATCAAATTCAGGGAACACGGCTGAACTCACCGACATCATCAACTACTCGCGCCGGCGGCAAATTCCCATGATCGCCATCACCTCGAAAACCGATAGTTCCCTGGCACAGGCGGCGGACATCGCCTTGATCCTGCCCAGCGAGCCCGAAGCCTGTCCCATGGGTCTGGCCCCAACCACATCAACCACCATGATGCTGGCCCTGGGCGATGCCATCGCAGTCGCCCTCTTGGAGCGTAAGGGATTTCGGGAAACGGATTTTCAAGCGCTCCACCCCGGCGGTAGCCTGGGACAAAAGCTGCTGCGGGTGTCGGATTTGATGCACGACAAGGACCAGTTGCCCCTGTGTGGAACCGATACGGTCATGTCTGACGCCATCATCGTTATGACGCACCGTCAATTCGGCTGCGTCGGGGTGGTCGACGCCCAGGAACGGCTTATCGGCATCATCACTGACGGGGATTTGCGCCGGCACATGAAGGAGTCGTTCTTGACCCTGACCGCCGGGGCGGTCATGACCCAGGGGCCAAAAACCATTGGCTCAAGCGCACTGGCTGCCGAGGCGCTTGGAATCATGAATGCGAATTCCATTACCACTCTATTCGTGGTCCAGGACCAGCGACCCGTGGGTATCGTGCGCATGCATGACTGCCTGCGCGCCGGGCTATAGATGGCCAGCCCCGAACCGCACGCGAGCGGAGCCCCTTCCCAGTCCGACCCGCCTCAAACGGCGCCGCGCAAACCGCCGCGCCTTTCCATGCGCAATAGCTACAGTCAGTTCGTCAGCTCCTTGAAGGTAATTTTACCGGCGACCGCGGTGGCCTTGATCATATTGGTCGCGGTTTGGCCGTACGTGGTGACAAAAGAAAGCGGCTTTCGGGTACAGGCCATCAAAAACCCCATGGAAGAGGCGCAAAATCTGAACATGATCAACGCGCGCTTCAGCGGATTTGACGAGAAGTCCCAGCCCTTTAACATAACTGCCGACATGGCGAGCCAAGAACAGGGCAATTCCGAGCAAATCGATTTACAATTACCCAAAGCCGATATCGAGCTGCGCGACGGATCTTGGCTGGCCCTGACAGCCAAAAAAGGGCATTACGACCAGGAAAAGGAGATCTTGGATTTGGTGGGCTCGGTCAATCTCTTCCACGACAAGGGTTTTGAGATGAGAACCGAATCGGCACAAGTCAGTCTAAAGGACGGCTCGGCCCAGGGAGACGTACCCGTGGAGGGCCAAGGGCCCATGGGCACTCTAACGGCCGAGGGCTTTGAAATTGTGGATCGAGGAGCGGTTATCCTTTTTACCGGCAAAAGCCATATGACACTCTACCCCGAAAGTGAATAGATACGATTATGAGCAGCTTCCACAGTTCGATCCGGCGCATTATGCCAAGGCTTGCACTTACCAATCCTTGGCCCGGCCTGGTAACGGCCGCTTTTCTGAGCGTATTTGCCGTTTTCTGGCATCCCAGCGACCCAGCCCGCGCCCAAACCCAGGACTTAACCGACATCGGCAGCACGAACAGCCCGTTGGAAATAGACGCGGACGAGGGATTGGAATGGCGTCGCGAGGAACAGGTCTATATCGCGCGGGGCAATGCTAAGGCCGCCAACGGCGAGGTCACCGTGAAGGGGGATGTGCTTTCGGCCCACTACAGACCCGACGCCGAGGGAAAGTCCCAAGTTTTCCTCTTGGACGTGCAGGGCAATGTCATCATCGAAACCGACACGGAAATCGCCTATGGGGATCATGGCCAATACGTTCTGGACGAGGAACGCCTGGAGCTGCGGGGCGAAGACTTGAAGCTGGTCAATAAGGCGAATAAGGACACCATCACCGCACGGGATTCTTTGGAATATTGGCGCGGCAAACAGATTGCGGTTGCCCGCGGCAACGCCGAAGCCTTTCACGAGGACAAGCAAATTCGCGCCGATGTCTTGTCGGCCCACTTCAAGCCGGACGATGACGACAAATTGAAAGTCTTCCAAGTTGTCGGGGAAGGCAACGTGGAAATCCGCACCGCAACTGATTTTGCCAGCGGCAAATCCGGGGTCTATTATGTGGCCGAGGATGTGGCGACCCTGAGCGGTGATGTTAAGATTACCCAAAAGGAAAATCAGTTGAACGGGGAATATGCGGAAGTAAACCTGGCAACCGGCGTCAGCAAGATTTTAGGGGCACCACCGGGAGGCAATACACCGGGGCGGGTGCAGGGCTTGGTGCAGCCCAATTCAAACGACAACGAAAACAATTCGGGCAACTGAACCGTCCGGTAAACACCTCATAAACCTAGGGGCATTGGCCAGGAGGGTCGCTTCGCCTCGGATCATCTAAAAGCGACGCAAATCATCAGAGAGTTCCCCGTTCCCATGTCAGATCATGCCCCAGAAACCAGATCCGCTGAAGGAGAAGCGGCGGCCCGACATTCTGCTTCTGCCACCCAGGGCGGAGACAAACCCACGCCGCGCCTGGTTTCCGACAACCCAGGCCTGGCGGCCATTAACTTGGGCAAGTCCTTTAAAAAAAGGCCGGTACTGCGTGGTGTAAATTTGGCGCTGCAGCGTGGCGAGGCTGTTGGCCTGCTCGGCCCCAATGGCGCGGGTAAAACCACCTCCTTTTACATGATTATTGGCCTTTTGACGCCGGATTATGGCTGGATCACGCTGGATGGGCACGACATCACCGATATGCCCATGTATCGGCGGGCCCGATTGGGCATCGGCTATTTGCCTCAGGAGGCCTCCATCTTTCGCGGCCTCTCGGTGGAACAGAACATCCGCGGTGTGTTAGAGGTCATCGAGCCCGTCCGCGAGCGCCGCGAGGCCATGTTGGAAGACCTTTTAGCGGAGTTTTCCGTAACCCATTTACGGCGCACACCGGCTCTTGCTCTTTCCGGTGGCGAACGCCGCCGTGTGGAAATTGCCCGGGCGCTGGCCTCTCAACCCAATTTCATCCTTTTGGATGAGCCGCTGGCCGGGATTGATCCCATTGCGGTCGGCGAAATCCGCGATCTCGTTTCCCATTTGAAGGATCGGGGTATCGGCGTTCTCATTACCGATCACAATGTCCGCGAGACCCTGGAAATCGTTGATCGGGCTTATATTATTCATGATGGGGTGGTTCTAATGGAAGGTCCGCCCGATGCCATTGTCTCCCACGAGGACGTGCGACGCGTTTACCTGGGAGAAAGGTTTAGTCTGTAATTGTTTAACCATAATGGCGGCGACACAAAGGTTAGAACTTCGCCAAAGTCAAAGTCTGGTAATGACGCCACAGTTGCAGCAGGCGATCAAACTGCTGCAGCTTTCCAATTTGGAGTTGGCGGCCTATGTGGACCAAGAGCTCGAGCGGAATCCCCTTATCGAGCGTGACGACGGCGCGCCAAGCGGCCCTGTGGAAGAGACAGGCGCCGCCGAGAGTCTTGGCGACCCGGATCAGGACTTGCGCCAACAAGGGTCCGAACTTGAGAGTTCCGAACGCAGCCACTCCGAATTTTTGCCGAGCGACAATGACGCGCCCTTAGACACCGATTTTGACAATGTGTTCAGTCACGATGGCCCGAGCGAGGGGGCGAGTCCCTCCATGCCGTCGACAGACGCAACGGGGTCAACGGAAACCACAACACATAGTTTCTCGCAAAACTGGTCGAATGGCGCTGCCAAGTCGGGTCCCATCGACCAGGATTTCGATCAGGATTTCCGCGAGACCAAAAGCCTGAGGCAACATTTGCTTGACCAGCTTATGGTGGAGAAGCGCGATCCCAGTGATCTTTTTATCGGCACGCATATCATCGATCTCCTTGATGAATCGGGCTACCTCCGCGGAGACTTAGATAACCTCGCGGAACTTTTAGGCTGTAGCATGGCTCAGATCGAGTCGACCCTTGAACTCCTTCAAGGCTTTGACCCGACCGGCGTTTTTGCCCGTGATCTGGGGGAATGTCTGAGTTTGCAACTGGCTGAACAAGACCGTTTGGACCCGGCCATGGCGTGCCTGGTCCAAAACTTGGATTTATTGGCGGATCGAGATCTTGCAGCCCTTCGCAAAAAATGCGGGGTCGATCATGAGGATTTCGCCGAGATGTTGGCCGAGCTGAAGTCCCTTGACCCCAAACCCGGATCAGCTTTCGCGGCCGATCACGTGGAAATTTTGGTGCCGGATATCTTGATGTCGGCAAGGCCGGACGGATCATGGCTCATCGAACTTAACTCCGAGACCCTGCCCCGTGTGCTGGTCAACGAAAGCTATTACGCCGTGGCCAATGCCAAAACACGAGACAAGGCCGACCGGGCCTATCTCGCCGATCAGCTCCAGGCGGCCAACTGGCTGGTGAAATCCCTTCACCAACGGGCCACAACCATTTTGCGGGTCGCCACGGAGATCGTGCGTCAGCAAGATGCCTTTTTTCGCAAAGGGGTGCATTTCCTCAAACCCCTAACCCTTAAGGACATCGCTGGCGAAATCGAGATGCATGAATCGACGGTAAGCCGGGTTACATCCAATAAATTCATCGTCACGCCCCGCGGCACCTTCGAGTTGCGCTATTTCTTTACGGCTGCCATTGCGGGTGCCGACGGCACCAGTCACTCAGCCGAATCGGTGCGTCAGCGAATCAAACAGTTGATTGACAAAGAACCACCCAAAAAGGTGCTTTCAGACGATACTATCGTGGAAATATTACGTCAGGACGGGGTGGATATCGCCCGCCGGACGGTGGCAAAATATCGTGAGGCCATGCGCATCCCCTCATCCGTGCAACGGCGCAAGGAAAAACGGGCCTTTTCATAAGAAATTGAAAATAAATAATTTTTTTCATTGCCGTTAATAAATCTAAACCCAAACTTACGCTAAAATTTAGCCTATTGCCTGCTATTGACTTGGCTATTGGGCGGCACTATCTTGCGCCGCTTCAACGGTTCCGGCTATTCTATAAGAACGGCCGCGCGCTAGTTTTTCCTAGCAACAAGTTAGAAGGCCCATGCAGCTATCCGTCAAAGGAAAGCAGCTCGACGTCGGTGACGCGCTGCGGACCCATGTGAGCGATGTTTTGTCCCGGACGCTGGAGAAATACTTCGGCGACGCGGTCGACGTGGGCGTCACCGTCACCAAGGATGCCCATCTTTATCGTACATCCATCTCCGCCCATGTGGGACGGGGGATCCATATGGAAGCCCATGGCGAGAACGAGGATGCTTATCGCTCCTTCGACCGAGCCGCCGATCACCTGGCGACCCGCCTGCGCCGACACAAGCGCCGCTTGCGTGAACACGACAAGGAAATGGCCGCCTCCATCGAAGCGCAGATCGCCCAGCAGTATATCCTCTCGCCGGGGCCGGACGGAGATGATCTTGACGATAGCGACGAGGAAAGTACCTCCGGCGGTCCCGAGAACGACCAACCCATTGTCATTGCCGAGATGGAAACCGAGATTCTGTCTTTGACTGTGAGCGAGGCTGTTATGCGCTTGGATTTGTCGAACGGCAGCGCCATCATGTTCCGCAACAGTGCCCACGGCGGACTGAACATGCTTTATCGCCGCCAGGACGGCAACATCGGCTGGATCGATCCGCGCGGCAATAAGCGCGATTAACCGGCATTTGTGGCAAGAGATCTGTTATGGAAATTTCCGAACTCATCACTTCCGAAGGTATTTTGGCCAACTTGCGGGTGACCAGCAAAAAGCAGGCGCTGCAAGAGTTGGCTAAACGAGCGGCCGAGATCACCGGTCAGGCGGAGAGGGCGATATTCGAGGTCTTGATCGAACGGGAACGATTGGGCACCACCGGCGTCGGCCACGGGATCGCCATTCCCCACGGCAAGCTCTTGGAGCTGGACCGCCTCCACGGTCTTTTCGCCCGCTTAGAAACCCCCATCGACTTTGATTCCATCGATGAGCAACCGGTGGATTTGGTTTGTGTTCTTTTGGCCCCCGAAACGGCCGGCGCCGATCATCTAAAGGCGCTCGCTCGCGTTTCCCGGCTCTTACGGGACCGCACGACCTGCGAAAAGCTCCGCGGTGCCGATAGTGCCGATGCGATCCATGCTTTGTTCACGGAGTATTCGGCGAGTCACGCCGCCTAACAGGGCGAACGAGAGTCCGGTTTTTTCGCCAAATCAGTTGCCTGCGTCGAGTGCAAGCGGTGAGACCGTCTCGCTGGCACCCCCGGCATTTAAGGGAACATGACAAACCACTTTTGTGCCGCCATTGACCTCGGATTCCAAATCGATCCAGCCGCCATGGAGCTCAATCAGGCTTTTCACGAGGGACAGCCCCAAACCGGCCCCCGCCTGGCGGCCATGTCCCTTGCCCCGCTCGAATTGCCCGAAGACCCGATTCTGATCCTCTTCTGCAATGCCCATGCCCGTGTCGCTGACGGAGAACAGCATTTCCATGTCGCCCCGCTCGGCCCGCAAGGAGATGCGCCCGCCCACCGGTGTGAATTTCAGGGCATTGGACAACAGGTTAAACAGCGCCTGTTTTAAGCGACGCTCGTCCGCCAAAAGGGTTCCTACGTCGTCGGGACACTCCAACAACAGCTCTTGTTCCCGGTTGTGCGCTCGCTCGCGCCCCAAGGCATGGATGGCCTCCAACATGGCGCGCACATCCACCGACTCCAGCTCGATAGGAAGATATCCGGCTTCGATGGAGGCCAGATCCAAAATATCGTTGATAAGCGTGATCAGCCGTTGCGAGGATTCTACAATGGCGTGGCTGTACTCCATTTGGCGCTCGTTGAGATCGCCAAAGAACTGGTTTTCCAAAATCTCCGCGAAACCGATAATGGCATTGAGGGGCGTGCGCAGTTCATAGGATACGTTGGCGATGAACTCGGATTTGAGTCTGTCAGCGGTCTCCAATGCGTCATTGCGCTCCAAGAGGGCGCGCTCGACGCGGATCGAATCCGTGACATCCACAAAGGTGTAAAGAACCGCACCGTCGGGCAGGGGCACCTGAGCCCAATCGATCACCGAGCCGTCGCCCCGCTCCCGCCGGCCGCTGCGCTGCTGGGGCTCGGTGGTCGCCGCCACGGCACTTTCCACATAGCCTTCCCAATCCGCATCGTCTAGGTCGAAAAAGCCGCGAGCCAGAGCCATGACATCGCGCACATGGGGCTCATTCCGCAGCTTTGCATCTGACAGTCCCCAAATGCCCGTGAATGCCGGATTAAAGAGCTTCAAGCGGCCGTCCACGCCATAGACCGCAACCCCCTCGTACAGCTTATCCAGCGTTTCCTTTTGCACCTCAATCAAGGTGTTATAACTGGTTTCCATGGCCAAACGATCGGTCACATCTTCATAGGTCGTCAGGATGCCGCCGAAGGGATGAGGCGCGGTCAGAGACCGCAAGGTCGTGCCATCGGGCAGATGCATCAGATCCTCGACCGGCTCGATTAGGGTCCGATAGGCCTTGATCAATTCCTGCTTGAAGGCGGGAAAGTTGGATTGCTCCGGTAAGCGCCGACGCTCTCGCAAGGTTTCCAACACATCACCCAAATGGGGCTTGCCCTCGAAAAAGGATTCCTCCACCCCCCAAAGCCGGACAAAGGCCGTATTGAAAAAGGTCAGATGCAAGTCGGCGCCGTAAATGGCGATGGGGGTGCCCAGTTTCTCGAGTACACCGGACTGGGCCGCAATGTGACGCCGCAGCTCTGATTTCACCTCCTCCAATTGGGTGCGATCCACCGCCAAGCCGATGAGCCCACCGTCGGGAAGACGGTGCTCGCGCAGCTCCATCAGCCGGCGTTCGCCGTTGATGACCACGTGATCCATGACCACCGCGGTTCCGCCACCGCTCAAGGCCTCTTCAGACAGCGCCTTGGCCTTGCGCATCTTGCCCCGGCCGAGCAGTTCCAATCCGCCGGCGACAACATCCTCGCGGGTCGTCTCCAAACTATCCGCGTAGGTTTTGTTGCAGTCGATGATGGCTAAGGCCTCGGATCGCCGCCAAATGGGCAGAGGCAATGCGTCCAATAGATTTCGCCAGGCCGCATCGCGGCCCGCCTGTGCCTGCTCGGCCTCGTCGCTTTGACGGGTGTCGCCGAACCAAAGAACGGCTGATTCAGGGCCGGAGGACACGCCCCGCACCGCAAAGCGTGGCGGCGCCCCTGATCCGGTCTCCCGCGCCTCAACCAAAACATCGAAGGCCTCGCCATCCTCTGCAAGGCCCGACAAAGCCGTCCGAAGGCGCTCTGCCCCGTCGGGTGACAAGGCGGCCATGACAGCCGCCGGCGATCGGTCCCCGGCACGTCCGATTCCCAGTGCCCTTACCAGCGGCTCAGAAGCCAGACCGGATAGCGCATCCTGCGGCGAAAGGGAGAGAACCAAATAGGGGGCAGGCGAAGTTTCGAGCACCCTCGCCAAGGCGTTGTAATCCCGGCGGCTTTCCTTCAAGGCTTGGCTCGCACTTTGCCACTGCCGCCAACAATAAAGGCCTACCAACGCCAAAATCCCAGTCAAAGCCAATGCGGCCACGGCGGGAAGCCAAATCGAAGGCAGAGCGTTCATTGCTTTTTGCGCACCAAGGGGCTGAGGGCCTCGGGGACGAGGGCCTCTCGCAATGACGCCATAACCAATGACGACCGTTGAGAAGAACCCTTTTCAATAAAGCCGGCTGGTCGCTCACCCGCCCGCTCAGCTCAAGGCCTCCCCACAGACCTCTAAGCCGAGAAGAGTCTAGGCATGGCAACGAGTCGCGACAAGCGGCTGGGTGACAAATTCAGGCGGAAAAAGCCCCGCTCTTGAGCAAAGGCCCGGCAACCCTAATAACGATAAAGGTCTTGCTTAAAGGGACCTTCAACATTGACGCCGATGTAGTCGGCCTGGGCTTGGCTCAGCTTGGTGAGATCCGCACCCACCTTGGCCAGGTGCAACGCCGCTACCTTTTCGTCCAGATGCTTGGGCAGCACATAAACCTGACGGTCATAGGATTTATGATTGTTCCACAACTCGATCTGGGCCAGCACCTGATTGGTGAAGGACGCGCTCATCACAAAGCTGGGGTGACCGGTCGCGCAGCCCAGATTGACCAAACGTCCCTCGGCCAGAAGGATAATACGCTTGCCATCCGGAAAAGTGATCTCGTCCACTTGGGGTTTGACGTTGGACCACTGTAGGTTCTTGAGGGCGTCCACTTGGATTTCATTATCGAAGTGACCGATGTTGCAAACAATGGCCCGGTCCTTCATGTCCCGCATGTGATCGACGGTAATAACGTCGATGTTGCCCGTGGCGGTGACAAATATATCTCCACGCGCCGCCGCGGATTCCATGGTGACCACCTCAAATCCCTCCATGGCAGCCTGCAGGGCGCAAATCGGATCGGCCTCAGTGACCATAACCCGCGCGCCCGCGTTGCGCAGGGAATCGGCCGATCCCTTACCCACATCGCCGAAGCCGGCCACAACCGCAACCTTGCCGGCCATCATCACATCCGTGGCGCGACGAATGCCGTCCACCAAGGATTCCCGGCAGCCGTACTTATTGTCGAACTTGGATTTAGTGACCGAGTCATTCACGTTGATGGCCGGAACCTTCAGGCTGCCGTCCTTGGCCATCTCGTAGAGGCGATGAACGCCGGTCGTGGTTTCCTCGGACAAGCCGCGCACGTCGTCTAAGAGTTCCGGGAACTTCTCATGCATTACCTGAGTCAAATCGCCGCCGTCATCCAAGATCATGTTCGGTGTCCAGCCGTCCGGGCCCTTAATGGTCTGATCGATGGCCCACCAAAATTCCTCTTCACTCATGCCTTTCCAGGCAAATACCGGCACGCCCGCGGCCGCCATGGCCGCCGCCGCGTGATCCTGGGTGGAAAAGATGTTGCAGGATGACCAGCGAACGGTGGCACCCAAGGCAATCAAGGTTTCGATCAGCACGGCCGTTTGAATGGTCATATGCAAACAACCGGCAATACGGGCGCCCGCTAAGGGCTTGCTTTCGCCAAATTCCTCGCGCAAGGCCATCAAGCCGGGCATTTCCCCTTCGGCAATAGAAATTTCCTTGCGGCCATGGTCCGCCTCGTTCATGTCGGCTACTTTGAAATCGGCGTCCTCGGCCATCGGTTCTTCCTTTCCCGGTGCAATACGCGGCAGCGATGACCGCCACCAAATAAATTCAGCGCTCCTTTATCAGGCCGGCATCGCGCCGGCAAGTCCGCACGTCCCGGGTTCGGAAGTGAATTAGGACCGCACAATATTAATGCAACGCTTCGTTAAAGTCGTCGATCAACATGGCAATGCGGCCACTGTCAGACTGATCCATCACCACCTGAGCCCGGCGTATGGCCGCTTGGGTGTCCAGTTTGAGGATCCTTTTTTTAACCCTGGGCAGGGAATTGGCGGTCATGGATAGATCCCGCACGCCCAATCCCACCAACAGGGCGGTAAATCGAGGATCGCCGGCAATCTCCCCGCAAACCGACACAGGAATGCGAGCCCTAAGCGCCGCCTCCACAGTAAACTGAATAAGGCGCAGAACCGCGGGATGGAGCGGATTGTAAAGGTGCGCTACCTGCTCTTCTGCCCGGTCGATAGCCAGGGTGTACATGGTGAGATCATTCGTTCCCAGGGCAAAAAAGTCAGAGGCCTTGGCCAGGGCATCGGCGGCAAGGGCGGCACCCGGGACCTCAATCATCACGCCCAAGGGCGGCAAGGGATCGGCGATAGAAACACCATCTTGGGTCAAACGCTGCGCCACCTTTTCCAACACCTTGCGGACTTCGCGCACCTCCGAGGGCGTGGAAATCATCGGCAACAAAATTCGTACCGGACCGAAAGCCCCGGCCCGTAAGATCGCACGAAGCTGGGTTCTCAAAAGGTCCGGTTCCTTGAGGGACAAGCGTATCGCCCGCAGGCCCAAGGCCGGATTCGGCCCTTCAGACAAGTGCTCGCCGAGAGAAAAAGCCAGCTTTTCGCCACCCACATCCAGTGTACGAATGGTAACCGGACGGCCCTTCATGCCCTTGACGATCTGGCCGAGCGCGGCGAACTGTTCCTCTTCGTCGGGCAGATCTTCCCGATTCATGAACATGAACTCGGTTCGCAAAAGGCCGACCCCTTCAGCCCCAACCGAATTGGCCAGCTCAAGTTCCCTGGGAAGCTCCAGATTGGTCTGAAGGCAAACAGGCTCACCGTCTAGGGTGACCGCCTCCACATCGCGCAGGCGCGACAACGCCCGTTGTTCCCGGGCAATAGACCGCATGCGCGTTTGATAGTCGGAAAGCCGTTTTGCGGTCGGGTTAACGATCAACAGGCCATTGCTGCCGTCGATGATGACCGGTTCGCCGTTCGAAACATGGCCGGGCAAATCGGCAATACCCAGCACCGCGGGCAATCCCAGCGAGCGAGCCATAATCGCCGTGTGCCCTTCCGCGCCACCTAGTACTGTCGCGAACCCGCCGACGACGGAGGGGTCCATGAGGGCGGTGTCCGCGGGGGTAATTTCCTCGGCGATGATAATCGAGTCTTTGGGGAGGGAGTCATAGGCCGCGAAGTCCGTCTGGGTGAGGCAACGCACGATGCGGTGGCCAACCTCTCGCACCTCCTGGCCCCGGGTTTTGAGGTACTCGTCTTCCATGGCGTCGAATTCATGGGCAATCGCCAACACCTCGGCCATCACGGCGGCCTCCGCGTTGCGCCGTTCTTCCTGAATTCTGGCTTCAATACCGCCGATCAGACGGGTAGATCCCAGCATTTGCAAGTGAGCATCCAGAAGGTAGCCCAACTCCTCGGCCGCGGCGCCATGAAAGGAAAGAGCTTTGGCTTTGAGCTTGCCCACCTGGCGAACCCCTTGGGAGACCGCTTGGCGAAAGCGCTTCAATTCCTCACTCAGCTTCGCCTTAGGAATCTGATAATCGGGTACGGAAAGCTCCCCGGCTTCGCGGACATGGGCCGGCCCGATGGCCACTCCCGGCGAAACGCCCAAACCTTCTAGAACCACTTCGCGGGTTCTGCTCTTGGTATCACTCTTCATGGAACTTATCGGCCACCAGTTGGGCCAATGCTTCTATGGCGCGCGACGCCTCCGAGCCACTGGCCCTGATCTCCAATTCAGATCCTGGGGAGGCGGCCAACAACAAGAGCCCCATAATAGAGGACCCAGGCACTTCGGTATCCTTCTTGACCACGATAACCTGGGCATCGAACTGACTCGCCAGCTTGACGAACTTTGAAGCCGCGCGGGCATGCAACCCTTTTTGATTGGTGATCTTCACCCAACGACGACGATAATCCACCTGACTGTCTTGGACGTCCTCCATCAAGACTTCTCGGCGGCCAGCAATTGGGAGGCCACATTGATATACTTGCGCCCGGCTTCTTGGGCCTGGGCCACAGCGTCTCCCAGCGAGGTCCCGCTCCGCAGGCCGGCCAGCTTGATTAGCATCGGCAGGTTGATGCCGGCGATCACCTCCACCGGTCCCTTGTCGATGACCGAAATTGCCAGGTTCGAGGGGGTACCTCCAAACATGTCGGTCAAGAGAACCACCCCGTCTCCATCATTGGTCTCGTTGACGCAATCGATTATTTCCTGCCGCCTCTGCTCCATATCATCGTCGGGCCCGATACAAACGGTGCAGACCTTTTCCTGCGGACCGACCACATGCTCTAAGGCGTTCATAAACTCGTTGGCAAGATGGCCGTGGGTGACCAGCACCATTCCAATCATGACAAGGCCTTCTTTTGCTTGGGTTTTTCTAATTCTACGAAGGGATTTTCGGGAACGATCATGCTTCCGTCGCCCATTTGAGTTACTGCCAAGCGATGAGTCTTAGCGCGAAAGACCCGGCAAATCACTAGAGATTTGCATGTTCCCTTTGCGCGAGGCGTTGCGGATCGCGCGAAATGTCCCTGTGATGAAGGGTGACTTGGCGTCCCTGATCGCGCAGCCAAGCGGTGGTTATCTCGGCCAAGGCCACCGATCTGTGCCGACCCCCGGTGCATCCAAAAGCAATGGTGAAGTAGCTCTTACCCGACGCCTCGAAGCGGGGCAGCAAGGGGCCTAGAAGATCGGTCAAGGTTCCGAAAAAGGGCGTAAAGCTCTTGTCCGCTTTGACAAAATCAACGATTTGCCGGTCCATCCCGCTTAAGGGGCGTAAGTTTTCATGATAGTGGGGATTGACTAAAAACCTAACGTCAAAAACAAAGTCCGCTTCCTGGGGCAGACCCTGCCCAAAGGAAAAAGAATGGACAAAAACCGACATTTCCGATTTTTCACCAAGCCCCAACTGGCCCTTCAAAACCTGTCCCAGGTCCGTCGGGGTGAGACTCGAGGTATCGATGACCCGATCCGCTCGAGACCGCAAGGGCATTACCAAACGGCGTTCGGCGGCAATGCCATCGCTGATGCGCCGGCCCTCCGCCAGAGGGTGGCGGCGGCGTGTCGCCGTATAACGACGGCTCAAGATCTCGTTGTCACACTCCAAGAACAAGAGCGTGACCTTCAAACGGGGATCCTCTTCAAGGCTTTGCAGTTGGTTCAAGACCGGCGCGGCGGCAAATTTGCGAGTCCGAATATCGATGCCGATGGCCACCGGCCGGGTCAAGCTTCCCTCACCGACAATGGTTGACAGCAAATCCAGTGGCAAATTATCGATGGCCTCGTATCCCAGGTCTTCCAAGGCCTTCAACGCAGTGGACCGTCCCGCGCCCGATTGGCCCGTCACCAGGACCACGGGCTGCCGCGTCCTCTCCTCGGGGTCAACTCCGGCCGTCGCCGAGGATTCGCTGCGATCATTTTTTTCCGCCTTCGGCTCCACGCGGCCCGTGGTGGCGGGAGGATCGGCGGCCAAGAGCGCCAGGCGTAGTTTTGCCACGGTCGAGATTTCAAAGGCATTCAAGCTCAAATGTGGGAGCTTGACCCCCAGGATTTCTCGTTCTCGGGTCTCGGGCAAGCGCTCAACGGACTCCGCTGGCACCAGATCCACCACCAAGCGAACGGGAGCTTCCACAAGTGCCGGGATATCTTGAATACCCAGGCCACGGACTTCCATTTGGCCGACGATCGCCGCCGGCGCGCGGGCGATCAGGGTGTCCCGTTCCGCTCGCACCTCGGTTTGATCATCGCTGACCAACTGCCAACCCTGATCAATGAGGCGCAAGGCCAAGTCCGACTTGCCAGCCCCTGAAGGACCCCGCAAAAGCACGGCCAGGCCATTCAACGCGACAGCTGTGGCGTGCAAGCTTTGCCCGGGCATACGCAAGTCCTATGTAACAGTAACGGGAACATTATCACTTTGGACGGCCAAAGATTGACCTAAAAACCGCCCGTAATCAATCCGGCGGCGAAAAATCCGCCCACACTCAATCGGCCGGCAAGCGAATTACAAAACGTGCACCCAGGATCTCACCCCTATCGTCGGTCAGGTTTTCCGCCCGGATGGTACCCCCATGAGCATCCACAATCTGCTTTGAAATAGAGAGTCCTAAACCAGAATGGGTGCCGAATTTTTCCGTCTTGGGTCGCTCGGTATAAAATCGATTGAAAATCGCATCCAATTTACCTTCCGGAATACCCGGGCCTTGATCTTCCACCGACACCTGGACGATATCGCCGATGCGATGGGCCGAAAGGCGGATGGTTCCGCCCTTGGGGCTAAAGGTCATGGCGTTGCTGATCAGGTTACGGAAAACTTGGCCCAAACGCCCTTCCATGCCTTGGACCATCAGGCTTTGATGATAGCCGATATCGAGCTTGAAGCGAGGGCCGTCATGATCATCGTCCTCAGCGAAAGACGATGCGCGATGAACATCAACGAGCGCGCGCAACAGTGTGGCCATATCCACCAGATCCGTTTGCGCCCGCGACAATTCCGCATCCAGTCGGGAGGCATCGGATATATCGCTGATCAAGCGATCAAGACGCTGCACGTCATCCAGGATAATCGACATCAGGCGCTTTTGCTGGTCCGGGTCTTCCACTCGCGCCACGGTTTCGACCGCGCTTCTGAGTGATGTCAGGGGGTTTTTGATTTCATGGGCCACGTCGGCGGCAAATCCCTCGATCGCGTCGAGCCGTTCCCACAAGGCCTCGGTCATGTCGTGCAAGGCCCCGGCCAAATCCCCCACCTCGTCACCGCGATGGCGCATATCAGGAATTTGAAACTGCCTCCCACTTCCCGACCGCACCTGATCGGCGGCCCGGGCCAACCGGCGAATGGGACGCGCGATGGTGCCGGCCAGATAGAGGGCGAGTAAGACCGTCACCCCGAAGGTGAGGCCAAAAACCAGCAATATATCCCGCCGCCGGTTTTGCACCGCAGCTTTGATATCGCCCCCGCCCTTGGACAGCATCAAGGCCCCCAGCACCTGGCGATAGCGTTGTACCGGCACCGCCACCGAAAGGATCAGATTGCCTTGCGCATCGGCACGGACCTTGCCGTCTGTACCACCGGCCAAGGCCGTGATCACTTCACTGTAATCCGATGCTACCTGCTCCAAGTTTTCCTTATATAGGGGCAGCTCCCCTTGTCCGGGCAGCCAGGTGACAATGGCGTCGTATAGACGATTAATCTCTGCAAATCGTCCGCTGTAGCTGGGCGGCAACTCGAGAACCTGGACCTGACCGCCGGGGCCCGAAAGCAAAAAACTATCCACCAGCAAGTCGCCGTTGTCGCCAAACAAGCGGGCCCGGACCCGCGTGTCGGCTAGAAGAACCCGCATGATTCGGCGGATGATATCCGACTGGAGTTCCTCGGTGCCCGCCTCGCTAATGGCCACCGCAGCACTTCCCAAGGACAATGAAAAGGCCCGCGCCTGAATGCGCATGGACTCTAGCTCGGATTCGATCAGGCTTTGGCGGTATTGATCCAGATGCAAGAGGCCGAGCACCGGAATTAAAAGGACCGATACATTGATGGTCAGAATGCGCCAGGTGAGTGGCGACCGCCAGCCTCGGCGTCGATGGCTTTCGACCTTCTTCGATCCCGATTTTTTACGTTTTTCCGCCGGGCGCTTGACCGGCGGCTCCTCGTCAATGACGCGCAACTCCGGCCGTTGCCGATCTCGCGTGGGATGACGATCCTCATCCTCCCCGAAGACAGGCTCTTCGGGCTCCCTTATTCGGGGCTCCCTGACTTGGGACTCCCGGGATTCGGGCGGCGGCTCTATCGGACGCACCCGTCTCATGTCGCCCCGCTCATTCGCCCTGTTCCCCTTTCAGGATTGCCCGTCGCCCATAGCCTGTTTCCTACGACAGGCCGAAAACCCGTCAAGCAACCGCGCTCAACTCCGATTCTATTGATCCCGGTAACGATAGCCAACCCCGTAAAGGGTCTCGATCTGGGCGAAAGAATCGTCAATGTCCTTGAATTTTTTTCTCAGCCTTTTGATGTGACTGTCGATGGTGCGGTCGTCCACGTAGATGGATTCCCCATAGGCCGCGTCCATGAGTTGGTCGCGGTTCTTGACGTGACCCGGCCGGGTGGCCAGGGTTTTCAAAATCAAAAACTCGGTAACCGTCAAATTTACCGGCATCCCCTTCCAAGTGCACAGATGGCGCGCTGGGTCCAACACCAGATCCCCGCGGGAGATGGGGGCTTCGGCCGTTTCTGGCGCCGTCTCCGCCAACTCGCGGCGCAGGATCGTGCGAATTCTCTCGATCAAAAGCCGCTGGGAAAAGGGCTTGGTGATATAGTCGTCCGCGCCCATGCGGAGCCCCAGCAGTTCATCGATCTCGTCATCCTTGGAGGTAAGGAAAATAACCGGCAGGTTGGAGCCTTTGCGCAGGTGGCCCAGTAATTCCATGCCGTCCATGCGGGGCATTTTTATGTCCAAGATCGCCAAATCCACCGGATTGGCCGAAATTCCCCGCAAGGCCTCGGACCCGTCATTATAGGTCCGCACACGAAAGCCCTCCGCCTCTAGGGCGATCGAAACCGACGTCAAAATGTTACGATCGTCATCCACCAGGGCAATGGTCGGTTGCATCTATGCGGTCCTCCGTTTTTCCCACGCGTTCTTCAAATAGGGGCGCCTTTGGGGCGCCTGGCTCCGACCCGACAGCGGAACCTTATGATCTGCACAGGATTCGTCATTATTGACACCCTTTTTTGCCGAGGCGTCCCCATCGGATCACTATCGGCCACAACTATGGCGCTATTGGGGCGGTTCCCTGACGGAACTCGGGCCGCAGACTGAATTTTTGCCAAACCCGCTTCCCGGAAAACACCACCAACGGCATGTCACCAAATCCATTATGAGGAAATATTGTTATTGTCTTGTTAACCACAAAGATGGCCTGGGCCAAGCATTGCAGGGTGGATACTCGTTGGTATAAGCCCTTCCAAACTGGGGTATGAGCCTTTCCAGGCTGGATATTCTTGCATAATTGGCGACAATAGACGCCAGCATTCGATAGGTTCATTCTTTGTTCTAACCATGACGACGCAGTTTGGCGAGAAAACCCAGACATTCGGTTTCTTGGTGGTTCCGAAATTTGCCATGCTGCCCTTTACCGCGGCCATGGAGCCCCTTCGGGCGGCCAATCTCTTTGCGGGCCGGGATATTTATGCCTGGCAGGTCTTGAGTCTCGATGGACAGGCTGTGGTCAGCTCAAACGGCACAGCCGTGATGCCGCACAGCTCCATAGCCGAGGCGGAAAAGCTCGATAACGTGGTGGTTTGCAGCGGCTTGGATGCCCACCTGATCAACGATTCCCAGCTTTTTGGCTGGCTGCGCCGTCTTGAACGGCGCGGCGCCCGCGTGGGTGCCCTTTCCGACGGCGCCCATGTGCTGGCGCGGGCGGGGCTGCTGCGCAATCATCGCTGCACAATCCACTGGAATTGCCTGGACGGATTTGCCGAATCCTTTCCCGATATCGCCATTTCGTCCGAGCTTTATTGCATCGACCGGACACGCTTTACTTGTTCGGGGGGCACCGCGTCGATGGATATGATGCTCAAGATGATCGAGGTAGACCATGGGCGCGCTTTGGCCTTGCAGGTCGCCGAACAGTTCATGCACGACCGCATCCGCGCCGATAACGACCGCCAGCGAATGCCCTTGCGTCAGCGCCTCGGCCTTACCCATCCCCGCTTGTTGCGGGCCATTGAGGTCATGGAGGAGAACCTGGAGCTGCCCTTGGCTCTCTCCGAATTGGCCGAGATTTGCGGCATCTCCACACGCCAGCTAGAGCGGCTTTTTGCCAAATACTTGAGTTGCACGCCCCGGCGCTACTACCTGCACATGCGACTGGAAAAGGCGCACGCCCTGCTCACCCAAAGCTCCATGCCGGTGATGGAGGTTGCCTTGGCTTGCGGCTTCGTCTCCGCCTCACACTTTGCCAAGTGTTACAGAGATCTGTACGGCGCGGCCCCCCGCAATACCCGGCTTCCCAAACAGGAAACGCATAGCCAGGAAAAAACATGACCCATGATGAAAATGGACAAGCCCGGGAAGTTGGCGATGATATCAGGAGGTTGCTGCGCCAATGCCCAACAGCCGCCCTCGGCACCCTTGAGGACCCGCAGATCGGTCAAGGGGATACAAGCCAAGCATCGACAAGCCTTTACCCCTACTGTTCACTGGTCTTGGTAGCTGTCGATCACCAAGGCAACCCCCTCATGTTCTTATCGGACTTGGCCGATCATACAAAAAATCTGCGCAATCGCCCGCAAGCCTCTTTGCTATTTGATGGAACCGTCGGGCGCAAGGACCGCTTAAGCGGAGTGCGGGCCACCGTTCAAGGGCCGCTGGAACAGGTGGATGACCCGACCCTTAAGGCGCGTTTCGTGGCTCTTCACCCCAATGCCCAGATATATGCGGATTTCAAGGACTTCAACCTCTATCGCATGACGGTCGAGCGCGGACACTTAGTCGCCGGTTTCGGCCGTATCCATTGGGTAATGGCAGAGGATATATTGCTTCACCAGGTAGACAGTGCACCTTTGTCCCATGCAGAAGTTGAGATTCTCGCCCATATGAAAGAGGATCACAGCGACGCGGTTGAATTGATTGCCGCTCATGCTCGCAACTTGGATCGGTTCCAGGTGGCTAATGGCCAGGGCTGGGCTCTATCGGGTGTGGACCCGGAAGGGGCTGATTTGACCAAGGACGGGGCGCGGCTGCGGGTGCCCTTCCAAAAGCTTGCCACGGATGCCGAGACCTGCCGGGTCGAGCTCGTGCGCCTGACCAAGCAGGCTCGTCGAGCTCAAAATTCGTAAAAAATTTCGGCCAAAGTCCTTGAGATTACCGAATCTTTACCCTGTGGATAAGATACTGGCAAAACGCTGGATTAAGCGGCAGCTATGGGTTAACTCTAACGCCACAACAGGAATTTCCCGATATTGGCGTAATAACGGCGAGAAAAAGTGATCCCTTGAGATTTGGCCCAAGAGCTGTCGGGGGACGATAAAAGGAGAAGATTTGTGAACGATATGGGACCCGTGGTCAGCTCTCATGGCCTCGGAAATGCCGGTATTGGCAACTACGAAAATGCCTATTGGAATTTGGGGACAGCTGCGCTCTACGAACATGCGATCAAACGAAATGAAGGTATGATTGCCGAGGGTGGCGCTCTTGCCGTGTTGACCGGGCATCACACAGGTCGTTCACCAAAAGATAAGTTTATTGTTCAGGAGCCCTCCACATCTGGCGACATCTGGTGGGGCGATGTGAACGCGGCGATGAGCCCGGAAAACTTTGACCGGCTCTATCAAAAGGTGCGGGCCTACTTTCAAGGACGCGACCTTTTCGTTCAAGATCTATTCGCGGGTGCGGCGGCGGACTATCGACTCCCGGTTCGAGTGGTGAGCGAGTCCGCCTGGCACAGCCTATTTGCCAGCAACATGTTTATCCAGCCGAGCAACGAAGAAAGGGCCACGTTCGAGCCCCAATTTACCGTTCTGCACGCTCCCTATTGCCATGCGGATCCGGAAACGGACGGCACCAATTCAGAGTGTTTTGTGCTGGTAAATTTCGCAGAGCGTCTGGTGGTTATCGGCGGCACGATCTATGCCGGCGAAATCAAAAAATCCGTCTTCTCCATCCTTAATTATCTCTTGCCGGCACGTGGCGTTCTGCCCATGCATTGTTCCGCCAATATCGGCGACAAAGGCGATGCAGCCGTCTTTTTCGGTCTGTCCGGAACGGGCAAGACGACCCTATCCGCAGCCCCGGACCGAACCCTGATCGGGGATGACGAACACGGCTGGTCCGATAAGGGCGTGTTCAATTTCGAAGGTGGCTGTTATGCAAAGGTGATCAACCTATCCGCCGAAGCAGAGCCCGAAATTTATGCCACAACCCGCCGCTTCGGCACCGTCCTGGAAAATGTGGTGGTGGATCCGCATACCCGCCTGATGGATTTGGACGACAACCGCCATACGGAAAACACCCGCGCCAGCTACCCCCTTAACTTCATTCCCAATGCCAGCGAAAGCGGTCAAGGCGGCTTGCCCGAGAACATCGTCATGCTAACGGCCGATGCCTTCGGCGTATTGCCGCCGATCTCACGGCTCAGCCCGGAGCAAGCCATGTATCATTTTCTGTCCGGCTACACCGCGAGGGTCGCGGGAACGGAAAAGGGCATGGGCAATGAGCCTTCAGCCACCTTTTCGACCTGTTTCGGCGCGCCTTTCATGCCCCGGCATCCCTCAGTTTATGCCAAGATGCTCGGCGAAAAGATGGCCAAGAGCGGCGCCCGTTGCTGGCTGGTCAACACGGGCTGGACAGGTGGTGCCTATGGCATCGGTGAGCGCATGAAGATTGCCCATACCCGTGCCATGGTGCGGGCCGCCCTAGACGGCCGCTTGGCCGAAGCCAGCTTGGCTCAGCATCCCGACTTCGGTCTGCATTTCCCAGAAAGCTGCCCGGACGTCCCGGCGGGCGTATTGGATCCGAAATCCACCTGGCAGGACCAAAGTGCCTACGAACGAACGGCACGGGATTTGACTCAACGCTTTGAAGCCAACTTCAAGCAATTCGAATCCTACGTCAGCTCGGATGTGAAGGCGGCAGGAATCTACGCGGCCGCCTAAGGCAGACTGTTTATGCATTAGGGGATTATCCTTGCCCCTCGCCGGCGCCCTTCGGATTTTAACGGCGAGTTTTTTGACTTGCGCGCTGGGCTTGGTCGCCTTCCCGGTACACGCCAACGCGGACCTGGAGCAGGCCGAGTCCGCGTTCGATGACGGCGACCCCGGCACAGCGCTAGACATTCTCGACGCGGCCATTGCGGTCGGACTCACCAATGACGATGATCAGCGCAAAGCCTATTTTTTGCGTGCTGCCGTTTTGCGGGACCTGGGTCAGGCCGAGGCCGCGATTGCGGATTACAGTCAGGTTCTAAGCGCCGACCCCAGCGATCTGTTTGCCCTTTTTAACCGGGGCAATCTCCACTATCAGCTGGCGCGGATGGAAGATGCCCTACGGGACTACGATCAAGCGCTTCAAATCAAACCCGATTTCGCCGAAGCCCACTTCAATCGCGCGCGATCCCTCTACCTCTTGGGACGGCGGGAGGACGCCCTGGTCGCCCTTGAGCTCCTGCACGAGCTGAGCCCCAATCACGGGCCAGGTTTTGCGCTCATGGGCAATATCCTCTTCCGCACCGGCCAAGCCGAGGCGGCACTAAGCGCTTACGATAGAGCCATCGCCTTGGTTCCCGACGACGCGGAAGTTCGTTTCAATCGCGCCACCGTCCTGGCGGACCAAAGACGCTATCGAGAAGCCATCACCGCATATGATGCCGCCATCGCCCTGGAACCCCAGGCCGCGGACGGCTATTTCAACCGTGGCAACATCTACTGGGCCCTGGGGGAAAGCGAGCGGGCCTTGGCCGATTTCTCAACCGCCATCGGCCATCAAAACGATCACGCCGGTGCCTACTTTAATCGCGGCCTAATTCAAGAAGCGCAAGGCAATCGCCTGGGTGCCATCAGCGATTTTCGACGGGCCTACGAGATCAATCCGGACAACGACATCATCTCCCAAAAAGCGCGGTCACTCGGCATTTCAAACCCTTAATCAGTCTTGCGGTAATCGCTTATCTTCATTTAAGCCTAGTATTCCAATCGAAAATCCAAATAAAGTGATTGCCGAGGCCAATCGGGATTTCGGGTGTCGAGCAATGAACATCGACCACATACGCACTTTTTTGGAAATCGCCGCAACCGGCAGCTTCAATCGGGCAGCCGAGCAGCTCAATATCACGCAATCCACCGCAAGCGCCCGCATCAAGGCCCTTGAAGACCGCCTGGGCCAGGCGCTCTTTTCCCGCGGGCGCAACGGCGTGATCATGACCGGCCCCGGCGATCGCTTTCATCGCTACGCGGTCACCGCCGTACGGGCCTGGGAACAGGCCCGGCAGGACGTTTCTTTACCCACCGGCTTCAAGGCCACGCTGGGGTTGGGCGCTCAAGTTAGCTTGTGGGAGCGTTTGGTGATCGCCTGGATGGCCTGGATGCGGGCCCAAGTGCCAGAGGTTGCCCTGCGCCTGGAAGCGGACTACTCACAAAGCCAAATGCGCCACCTGGCCGATGGACTCTTAGACATCGGCGTGATGTATCAACCTCGCAATACACCCGGATTGGTGATCGAAAAGCTCTTGGAAGAGCAATTGGTCCTGGTCTCAAGCGACCGACGCAACCTGTCGCAGGGGTGGGTAGAGGACTATGTTTTTGTGGATTGGGGGGATGAATTCCGCGCTGCCCACGCCCGCGCCTTTCCCCAAATGAAAGCCACCGCGATTTCCGTCGGCCTGGGCGCCGTGGGCCTACAATATGTGCTAAAGCACGGTGGCTCGGGCTACTTCCCCAAGAGGGTGGTGCGGCCCCATATCGAATCGGAAAGGCTCCACTT
Source organism: Pseudomonadota bacterium (assembly GCA_039028695.1). GTDB lineage: Bacteria > Pseudomonadota > Alphaproteobacteria > Kiloniellales > Kiloniellaceae > JANQKX01. The sequence goes on along the minus strand of JBCCHN010000002.1, from coordinate 83,867 downwards.
GGTGCCCCAATCACCGGTGATCGCCCGCCCTGCCTATGTCGTGTATTCGGGAGAGCCCGACGATCCGACCCTTCTGGAGACGGCGCTAAAAGGCCTTCGCCAAATCGCCGCCCAGGAGCTGGACATGTAGTACCATGGAGCCCTAATAACCCCGCGAGAAGTCAACCACTGGATCCAAGGCGCCGCCGGACTCAAAGCGGCGGATGTTCTCCACGATAAAGTCAGTGGTGGTATCCACCATCAACATGCTGGCGATGTGAGGCGTGATCGAGACCTTTGGGTGGTCCCACAGGGGACTATCGCCCGGCAGGGGCTCCTGCTCGAAAACATCCAGAATCGCCCCTGACAAATGGCCGCTATCCAATGCCGCCAAAAGGTCTTTTTCATTAAGATGCTCGCCCCGGGCCAAATTGATTACGGCCGCGCCCGGCGGCAAGAGGGCAAAAGTCTCCTTGTTCAAAATTTGTCGGGTTGCCGGCGTGAGGGGCAAAAGGCACAGCAGGATGTCCGTTGCCTTGAGGAAGTCTGGCAACTGGGCGTCACCATGATAACAGCGCACGCCCGTCATCTTTTTCGGGGACGCGGTCCACCCCGCCAAATCAAAGCCGAAAGGACGCAGTTTGTCGATGGCGTCACCGCCCAAAATACCCAGACCCATAACGCCTACACGGCGGTCCTTGGGCGCTACCTGCAAGATGTCCCTCCATTGCCTTTGTCGGCGAAATTCCCTGTAGGCCAGCATAAAGCGATGGTGCTGCAGCACCGACATCACCGCAAACTCGGTCATGCCGGCGGTCAAACCTGGCTCCACCAGGCGCACCACGGGCACCTGCGGCGGGCGGCTGAGGTCGTTGGCCAGATGATCGATACCGGCACCCAAGGAAAAAATGGCCTTTAGGTTGTCGAAACGCGCAAGTTCGCCGTGGGGCATTTTCCAGACAGCGGCATAATCGATCGCCGCGGGGTCGCCTTGATAGGGCCAGTCAATCAGTGTCATCTCAGGCGCCCGGTCGGCAAAAGCCTTGCGCCAATCATCGCCTCGGTCGAAGTCCGATTTGATCAGAATTTTCAATTCTGCCTCCCCTGCGCAACGGATCGTGGCCCAACCGATCATGGCCCCAACCGATCATGGAACCCACGTCCTACATGCTGACCGCGTCGCCTTCCACGGCTTCCAGGTCGAAAGCGGCCTTAATCAGCGCTTGGGTATAAGCCGTTTGCGGCCGGTCGAAGATTTCTTCGGCCTTGCCATGTTCAACGACTTGACCGGCACGCATAACCACCACTTCATCGGCGAGTGCGCGAACGACTTTCAGGTCGTGGCTAATAAACATATAGGCAAGACGGTGCTTTTCCTGAAGGTCCCTCAAGAGGTCCACGATCTGGGCTTGCACCGACATGTCCAAGGCCGAAGTGGGCTCATCCAAGACCAGGAATCTGGGCTTGAGAACCATGGCACGTGCGATGGAAATGCGCTGGCGCTGCCCGCCAGAAAATTCATGGGGATAGCGGTTTCGGGACTCCGGGTCCAAACCCACCTCGCCCAACACAGAGATGATCATTTCTTGGCGTTCTCGGGCAGAAGCGCCAATGCCATGCACCTTCAAGCCTTCTTCCACGATCTGCCCAACGGAAAGGCGCGGGCTTAGGGATCCGAAGGGGTCCTGAAAAACGATTTGCATCTCCCGCCTTAAAGGCCGCAGGCTCTTGGCGGTCATGCCTTGTATCTCGCTGCCCTGGAAACGAATGCTCCCCTGCGAAGCGGTGAGGCGCAAGAGAGCCAGACCCAAAGTCGTCTTGCCAGAGCCGCTTTCGCCCACCACGCCGATGGTATGGCCTTCGCGCACGGCAAGAGAGATGCCATCCACTGCCTTGACGTGGTCCACAGTGCGCTTGAGCAAACCTTTCTTGATGGGGAAATGGACCTTTATCTCATCGCCCGCCATGACAATCGGCGCGGCATCCTCCGCAACCAGGGGGGCGCCCTTGGGCTCCGCCGCCAAGAGGCGCTGGGTATAGGCATGCTGGGGCCGTTCGAAAATATCCGCCGTCGCACCGGCCTCCACAATGGCGCCTTGGGTCATGACACAGACCCGATCGGCCATCTTGCGGACCACCCCCAGGTCATGGGTGATCAGCAGCAATGCCATTCCCAAGCGTTGCTGCAGGCCCTTCAAGAGTTGAAGGATCTGAGCTTGAATGGTGACATCCAAAGCCGTGGTCGGCTCGTCGGCGATCAGCAGCTCCGGTTCGTTGGCCAGCGCCATGGCGATCATCACCCTTTGCCGCTGACCGCCGGAGAGTTCGTGGGGATAAGCGCTCAATCGCTGAACCGCATCGCGGATGCCAACCAAATTCAACAGCTCCAAGGTCCGCACACGTGCCTCGGCGGCGGTCAATCCCTTGTGCAGGATCAAGGTTTCGTTGATCTGCTTTTCGACCGTGTGCAAGGGGTTGAGCGAGGTCATGGGCTCTTGGAAGATCATGGAGATCTCGTTGCCGCGGACCTTTTGCAAGGTCTTTTCCGGTGCGCCGATCAATTCCTCGCCACGAAAACGGATGGAGGAGGTTTTGCCGTGGCGCGCCACCGGATAGGGCAACAGCTGCAAGACCGAGAGGGCCGACACCGATTTGCCCGAACCGCTCTCCCCCACCAGCGCCAGTGTTTCGCCTTTTGCCACGCTAAAGGAAACCGATTGCACGGCCGGAACGTCCGGACCCTGCCCGCGAAAGGTCACATCCAGACTTTCGACCTGCAATAGGGGGATCATGGCCTTACCTCCCGAACCTCTGTGGTGGGCTCAGCGTCAGACCCGGCTGCATCCTCGGCGGGCTGAGGGCCGGTAAAGAGTTTGCGTGGATCAAAGGCATCTCGGGCGGCTTCTCCCACAAAAACCAAGAGGCTAAGCATGATGGCCAAGGCGAAAAAGCCGGTCAGGCCCAGCCAAGGCGCCTGCAGATTGGACTTGCCCTGCTGCAACAGCTCGCCCAACGAGGCCGAGCCCGGCGGCAAGCCAAAGCCCAGGAAATCCAGGCTGGTCAAGGTGGTCACCGCGCCGGTCAAAATAAAGGGCAGGAAGGTCAAGGTGGCCACCATGGCATTGGGCAGCATGTGTTTGACCATGATCGTGCTGTTGCTGACCCCCAACGCCCGGGCGGCGCGCACATAATCCAAGTTTCGCGCCCGCAAAAATTCAGCCCGCACGACTCCGACCAGGGCCATCCAGGAAAACAGCAAGAGCAGCCCCAAGAGGCTGAAAAACCCGGGCACGATGACACTGGACATGATGATCAGCAAAAACAGTACCGGCATGCCCGACCAGATCTCGATAAAGCGTTGGCCGATCAGATCGACCCACCCCCCAAAAAACCCTTGAACCGCGCCGGCCGCCACCCCGATCACCGAGGAAAAGAGGGTCAGCGCCAGGCCAAATACAATGGAAATGCGAAAACCATAGATGAGCCGCGCCATAACATCGCGGCCCTGGTCATCCGTCCCCAACCAGTTTTTCAAAGAGGGGGGCGAGGGCGCCGGTGTAGGCAGGTCATAGATGATGGTCTCGTAGGAATAGGGGATGAGCGGCCAAATCATCCAGCCTTTTTCATTGATCAGGTCCTGAACAAAGGGGTCCGTATAGTCCGTATCCGTCTCGAACTCCCCGCCGAAGGTGGTTTCGGGATAGTTTTGAAAGACCGGCCAGTAAAAGGCGCCGTCATAGTCCACCAGCAAGGGCTTGTCGTTGGCGATCAATTCGGCAAAGAGGGTCACCAAAAACAGCACCAGGAAGATCCAAAAGGACCAATAGCCCCGACGGTTACCCTTGAAATTATTCAAGCGCCGTTGGGTCAAAGGCGTAATGGGGACACCTAAAAAGCGGTCCTGGTGGGGCGCTTGATGGGAAGCTCCGAAGGCATCGGTGGCCACGGCTCAGACCTCCCGGCTTTCAAAGTCGATCCGCGGGTCCACCAGCACATAGGTCAGGTCGCTGATCAAATGCACGATTAAACCCAGCAGGGTGAAAAAATAGAGGGTCGCGAACATCACCGGATAATCTCGATTGATGGTCGATTCAAAACCAAGCAATCCCAAACCATCCAAGGAAAAGATCACTTCGATCAGCAAGGACCCGGTGAAGAGCACGCCGATAAAGGCGCCCGGGAAGCCGGCGATGACGATCAGCATGGCGTTCCGGAATACATGACCATAGAGCACACGCCGCTCGGTCAGGCCCTTGGCGCGGGCCGTGGTCACATATTGGTTGCTGATCTGATCCAGGAAGGAATTCTTGGTCAGCATGGTCAAGCTGGCAAAGCCGGAAATGACCAGCGCCGCGATCGGCAGGGCCAAGTGCCAAAAATAGTCGAGGATCTTTTCCGGCCAGGACAGTTGGTCCCAGTTGTCCGACACCAATCCTCTCAGAGGGAAGAGGTCGAAATAGGTACCGCCGGCAAACAGCACGATCAGCAGGATGGCAAAGAGAAAGGAAGGAATGGCATAGCCCACGATGATGAGCCCGCTGGTCCACACATCGAAGCGGGTGCCATCCCGGACGGCCTTGGAAATCCCCAAGGGTATGGAGATCAAATAGACCAGCAAGGTGGTCCAAAGCCCAATGGAGATGGAGACCGGCAACTTACTCAAGACCAGGTCTACCACCCTTTGATCGCGGAAATAGCTCTCGCCGAAATCAAACTGCAGATAGTTGCCTATCATGAGCAAAAAGCGCTCGTGCATCGGCTTGTCGAAGCCGAACATGCGCTCGATCTCCGCGATGATTTCAGGGTCTAGGCCCTGGGCGCCACGATATTTGCTGGTGACGCTGCTGCCGCCCTGGGCGCCTTCCTGACCGCCGCCCTGGAAATCCCCTTGTCCGCCGGTAAAGCGCGCCGTGGCATCCACCGCCTCGCCCTGGATCTCGGCGATCATCTGCTCCACCGGCCCGCCCGGCGCCAGCTGCACGATGGCAAAGTTCAAAACCATGATCCCGAACAGGGTCGGAATGATCAAGAACAGGCGGCGGATGATATAGGCGAGCATTTAGGTCCGTGTGCTGATCGAGGGGAAAGGACCCCGGATGCTCCCGCCTAGCACCTTAATTTCCTTTCGGCAAGGCGGCGTCCAATTCGGGATCGATCCACCAGGTCGTGATGAATCCGTGGCCATACTTGGGAAGCCGCTCGGGATGGGCGAAGCGGTTCCAATAAGCAATCCAGGTCTCGTCCGGATAATAAAGGGGCACCACGTTGTGGTTGGCCAACAGCACCCGATCGAGCGCGCGTGTCGTTGCCTTCAAGGTTTCCAGGTCTTTCGCCGCGACGATTTGATCGATTAGCGCGTCGGCCACGGGGCTGATAAAGCCTACGCGATTTCCGCCACCCGGCGTTTTCGCGGATTCAGAGCCGAAGTAGCTGCGCAGCTCCGTGCCTGGAGGCGGAAAGAAGTTATTTCGCGCCGTATAGACATCAAAGTCTAGATTTTCGATGCGTGTCCGCCATTGCGGCACGTCGACCCGCCTGACGGAGGCATCCACGCCTGCCTTTTTTAGGTTTTGTATAAAGGGCAGCGCCAAGCGTTCGCTTTCAGGACTGGCGGTCAAAATCTCGAACTTAAGCTGTTCGCCGCTATCATGGTGCACAAGTTTGCCGTTCTTGAGCTGCCAACCGGCCTCGTTGAAAAGGGAAAGAGCTTGCCTCAAATTGGCTCGGTTCCGGCCGCTGCCATCGGTTTTGGGAGGCTCGAAGGCCTCGGTGAACACTTCCGGCGGCAATTGGTCCCGAAAAGGCTCCAAGATCGCCAGCTCTTCTTCGGTCGGTAGGCCCGAGACACCATAGTCCGAATTGGGAAAATAACTTTTGACCCGCTGATATTCGCCGAACAAAAGGGTCCGTTGGATGGCCTCAAAATCATAAAGGTATCCAATCGCCTCACGCACCCGAATATCTTGCAGCTGAGGCTGGCGCAGATTGAAGAAAAAGGCCGAAATGCCGCGGGGTGATTCGTTCGGCAGGCTATCCAAGATCACCTGGCCTTTTTTAACCCCGTCAAATTCATAGCCCGTATTCCATCGCTTGGCGGAGTTTTCCGACCTAAAGTCAATCTCGCCGGCCTTAAAGGCCTCGAATTGCACGGTTTCGTCTCGGTAATACTCGTAGCGAATCTTATCGAAGTTGTTCAGGCCCTTGTTCACCGGCAGGTCCTCCGCCCAATAGTCCTCGACCTTGCCATAGGTGATCGAGCGCCCGGGCTCGAAATCGATTATCTCGTAAGCGCCGCTCGCGGGTGGGGGAGCCAAGCTTGTTTTGGTCACATCATGCTCGCCCCAAAAGTGCCGAGGCATGGGCGAAAAGCCCGCCGCGATGATCAAGGGCTTCATGGTGTCGCGGGTACGCATGGAAAACTTGATGCGATGATCGGACAGAACCTCGGCAGATTCGATGTCCTCGATAAATGATTTAAGAAAAGGACGGCCATGTTCGCGGCGCACCTCGAAGGCGTACTTAAAGTCTTCGGCGGTAATGGGAACGCCATCCGAATAGCGCGCCTTCGGGTTGATATTGAAGATGATCCAACTCTTGTCTTCAGGGTATTCCACCGACTCCGCGATAAGGCCATAAGCGCTCAAGAGTTCATCGGATGAACCCACCATGAGGGAGTCGTAAAGGTGGCCAATGGAACTGGGGAATTCGCCCTTTAAGATGATCGGATTAAAGGTATCGTACGTGCCGAAATCGGCGATGGTGACCGCACCCCCTTTGGGTGCGTTCGGATTGGCGTAGGGCCAATGGTCCAGGCCGTCCTTGTAGAGTGGTTCGCCGAATTCGGCTATGGCCCATGTCTTGGTAATGTTGTCTTCCGCCGTTCGCGCGTTCGACGCAAAGAACGCGACGAAAATGATCGCCGCACAGGCGACAATAACTGAACGACTTGAAAGGATTTTTTCCATTTTAGTTTTTCTTTGGTAGCACAGCTTCCAGTTCCGGATCGATCCACCAGGTCGCGGGGAAGCCATGGGACAGGGTCGGCGGCGTGCCGAAGGAGTACTTGGGCTGGGTGTCGGGGTACGCGAATCTATTCCAATAGGCAAACCAACTTTGGTCATTGTAATAGTGGGGAATCACATAGTGGTTCCAGAGCAAAACCCGATCCAAAGCCCGTGATGTCGCTTTTAGACTTTCCAGGTCCTCGGCGGCGATAAGCTGGTCGATCAGCGCATCGGCGACGGGGTTTTTGATGCCAGCCATGTTCGCCGAGCCCCGTACATCGGCGGCCTCCGATCCGTAGTAAGACTTCAACTCCGGCCCCGGCGGTGGGAAAAAGTTCAATCGCACCGTGGTAACATCGAAATCGAAGTCATCCAGCCGATTTTGGTATTGGGCCGCATCGACAATCCTGATCGACGCGTCAATTCCGGCACGTTTGAGGTTTTGAACAAACGCGTTGGTAAGGGGTTGCAACGCGGGCGACACCAATAAAAACTCGATCCGCATTTGCTCGCCGCTGTCGTTGTTTATCAGCTTGCCATCCTTTAGGGACCAACCTGCTTCTTTAAACAAGGCGATAGCCTTACGCATGTTCGCGCGAATGCGCCCGCTACCATCGGTAACAGGTAGCAGAAACTCATCGCTCAAAACCTCCGGTGCCAGCTGGTCTTGAAAGGGCGTCAGGATTTCAACCTCTTTATCCGTTGGCTGCCCCGCCGCGCCAAAATCGGAATTTGGGAAGTAGCTCTTGATGCGTGTGTACTGGCCATACATCAAGGTGCGTTGAGTCGTTTCAAAATCGAATAGATTGGTGATTGCTTCGCGGACCCTGATGTCGGCGAATTTGTCGAGCCGCAGATTAAAGAAAAAAGCCTGTATGCCGTGCGGGGTTCGGTCTTGCACCTCCCGCTTGATAACCTGACCCTTATTGACCGCCGGAAAGTTATACCCAGTCGACCATTGTTTCGACCAATAGTCATCTCGAAAATCAATCGCTCCCGCCTTAAAGGCCTCGAACTCAACGGTGCGGTCGCGGTAGTAGTCGAACTTGATTTCGTCGAAATTGTGAAGCCCCTTGTTCACGGGCAAATCGCGAGCCCAGTAATCATCGACACGTTCGTAAGTGATGGTGCGGCCCGCCTCCAACGATTTGATCCGGTAAGGCCCACTGGCCATCGGAGGCTCCAATGTGGTTTTGGAGATATCTTTAGCCGCCCAATAAGCCTTGGAAGTGGGCCCCATCTGGGCCGCCAGCACCAGCGGTTTCATGGAATCGCGGGTGGAAAAGTTGTACCTAATTCGATGATCGGAAAGAACCTCTGCGCTTTCAAAATCCTTGTAAAAGGACTTCAGAAAGGGGCGCCCATGTTCTTGGATCATATCAAAATTGAACTTGAAGTCTTCTGCGGTGATCGGCGCACCATCATGCCAACGGGCTTCCGGGCGGATATTGAAAATCGCGTAACTCTTGTCCGCGGGATACTCTATCGTCTCAGCGATTAAGCCGTAGTAACTGCCAATTTCTTCTCCAGATCCCACCATCAAGCTATCGGATGCAAGCCCGATGGATCGTGGCCACTCACCCTTCAGAATCAGGGAGTTGAGACTATCAAAAGTGCCGGCTGCCCCAAGTGTGATCTTGCCGCCCTTTGGTGCGTCCGGGTTGGCGTAGGGCCAGTGTTCCAGGCCGTCCTTGTAGAGGGGTTCACCGAATTCGGCGATGGCCCAGGTCTTGGTGATTCCCTCGTCCGCGAGGGCTTCACTTGATAGGCATGGTCCGGAAAGGGATAGGGTTGCGCCCATAACTAAGCCGGCCAGGAACCGGCGGCTTGGGTTTCGGGCCAAAAGTCCCATTCTCAAACCTCGCGCTTGTCATTCATTTGTTGGCGTGGAGGTTTTTCCTCCGCTTCACCCACAAAGCCATGCCCCTAATCATAGGTCATGGGTGTTATTTAGCCGAATGGGGAGTCGGAACAAGTGGAATTACGGCAAAGTTACCGTGATTTAACAGGCAATGCTTGAGTTTTAGCCAACCAAGCGTAATCACCCAATAAAACCATCCCAGCTAGGGTTCCCCACTCAAAAGGCGCAAGGCCTCCTTGTGACAAGCGGAATCCCCCGCGGCCAGGACCTGATCGCCCGAGCCGAGCCCGAGCGGGAGACCTTGCCAATCCGTCATGATTCCGCCCGCCCCTTCGATCACCGGAACCTGGGCCAGATAGTCATAGAGCCCCATATCGGCTTCGATGACCAAATCCACGTACCCACTGGCGAGCAGACCGTATGCATGGCACTCGCCGCCAAAGAGGGGGGTCTTTGCGGCTTCGCGCACCCGCTCGAAGGCAGGGCGGGCCGGGCCTATGAACATGTAGGGTGAGGTGGCAAATAGGGTGGCCTTGTCCAGGGACGGGCAGGGCCTGACCCGGGCTTCCGCTACCCCGGCGGCATTTTTAAACAGGGTCGCATGCCCCCGGGCACCGACCCAGCGCTCGCCCAAGGCCGGCATGGAAATCACCCCCAGGAGGGGCCGGCCGTCCTCCAGCAAGGCGATCAATGTTCCGAAACCAGGGTGGCCGGAAATGAAGCGCCTGGTGCCATCAATGGGATCCAGGACCCAGACGTAGCGGCTGGCCTCGCCCTGGCGGCCAGCCTCTTCGCCAATCACTCCATGCTCTGGATAGCGTTGCTCGATCAAGCGCCGCATCTCGGCCTCCGCTTGGCGGTCGGCAATCGTCACCGGCGTTAAGTCCGGTTTTTCATCAACGGTGACGGCAGTCCTAAAATGCCTCATCGCCACCACGCCGGCGGCATCCGCCAAACGTTCGGCAAAGGCGACGAGATCATCGGGGCAGGGGAAGTCGGGATCAGACATTAATGCACCGGTGGGTTGACCGGGCGATCAAAAAGCGATTGGCGGGGCGAAAACCCCACCAAATCTTTAAGGGCGTGCAAGCGAAAAACCGACTGCGCGAAGGCCGCCAATGAGCTGACGCCACACGAAAATTACGGCAGCGGTGCCGGATTGTCGCTCAAGCCGCGCATGTAAGCGATCAAATCGGCACGCTGCCCGACCTTCTTTATACCCGCAAAGCCCATCTTGGTGCCCGGCGCCCATCCTTTGGGATTGGCCAAGAAACCATTCAGGTTCTCATAGGTCCAAACCTCGCTGGATTTTCCGGCCAAAGCCTCGGAATAGGCAAAGCCGCCACCTCCGATAGGCTGATCGATAATATTCCACAAGTTCGGGCCGATTTTATCCGCACCACCCTGCTCGAAGGTGTGGCAAGAGGTACATTTCTTGGCCTGTTTTTCACCGGCGGCCGGGTCAGCAGCGGCCAGCAAGGGTCCGATCTCTTCCAGAGAAGCCTCTTGTGCCGAGGCTTCTTGGGCCTCTCCGCTTTGACCCACTTCGCCGAAGAGGTAAATGTTCTCGCCCTCGTGGTGCGCCGGTCGATAAATCAGCTGCGCCAGAAGGCCCGTCGTGCCCGCAATCACGCCTGCGGTCAAAATGGCCGCGGCAATTTTATTCATTTCAAGGGATGACATATAGCAACCTTTTCCCCTCTTGTTCCCACGCGGACAATAGCCCCGCCATCGCGGCGGTTCAATAGGCCAAGCGATCGCTCAGACACAAATTGGACCATAAAATGTTGCTTTTTTGTTATTGTCTTTGCGATTGCCCGCGCGAATATGGTCAATATCTTCAGCAAAAATATCTGAATTTCCCTACAAAACTCTAGCAAGTGCGACTTCCTATGGCGGCAACCCCTTCTACCCATAATGACTTGCAAGACCACTCGATCCCGGACCTTAAACCGATCGTCCTGATACCGGCGCGCATGGCCTCCACGCGCCTGCCGGGCAAGCCGCTGGCCGATATTCATGGCGAGCCCATGATCGTGCATTGTTGGCGGCGGGCCGAGGAGGCGGCCATCGGGCCGGTGGTCGTGGCCTGTGCCGAGGCGGAGGTCTGCCAAGCCATCCATGCAGTAGGGGGCAACGCGGTTTTGACCCGCCCTGACCATCCCTCCGGCTCGGACCGTATCTTCGAGGCGCTGAGCAGCTTTGATCCGCAGGGGCATCACCAGATCGTCGTCAACCTTCAGGGCGACCTGCCCACAATTGACCCCGCGGTGATCCAAAAGGTTTTGCTCCCCCTGAAAGAAAAGCAGAATGATCTGGCGACCTTGGTCGTGGAAATCACCGACCCTGACGAGCGGCGAAACCCCAATGTGGTCAAGGCAGCCTTGGATTTCGCCCCCGGCCAAGATGTGGCCCAAGCCCTTTATTTCAGCCGGGCTCCGGTTCCCTGGGGCGGGCCGGACGATGAATTGCCCCTCTATCACCATGTGGGGATCTACGCCTATCGCCGGGCCGCCTTGGATCGTTTTGTCAGCTTGCCGCCCAGCCCCCTGGAGCAAAGAGAAAAACTGGAGCAGCTCCGCGCTCTAGAGGCCGGCATGAAAATCGGGGCAGCGCGCGTTGACATGCTGCCGCTGGGGGTCGATACTCCCGCCGATTTACAGCGGGCACGGGTCCTGCTAGAAAAATAGTTAAGTAAATCAGACATTTAACCCTTTAGGAGCTCGGACCTTTGGCCAGCGAGGAAAGCCCCAACATCATCGCCTTCCAAGGCTCTCCCGGTGCCTATGGCGACATGGCTTGCCGGGCGGCCTTTCCCGAAATGACCACTCTGCCCTGCCGCTCCTTCGAGGATACCTTCGCGGCGGTCCGCCTCAAACAGGCCCGCCTGGCCATGATCCCCATAGAGAACTCCAGCGCCGGCCGGGTGGCGGACATTCATCATCTACTGCCCGATTCTGGCCTGCACATCATTGGGGAGCATTTTCAGAAGGTCGATCACCAGTTGCTGGCGTCCAAAGAGGCCGAGCCGGGAACCATCGAAGGGGTGCGCAGCCACGTCCAAGCCCTCTCGCAATGCCGGCGCTACCTTCGAGACAAGGGCTATCGCCCCATCATTCACGCCGATACGGCGGGCGCCGCCGAGGAGATCGCCCAGTTGGACGACCCCACCCAGGCCGCGATTGCCTCGGCCTTGGCCGGGGAGATTTACGGCCTGCAGGTGATCGATGGGGACATTCAAGATACCGACCACAACACCACCCGCTTTTTGATCATGTCCGAGGAACCCGTGAACCCGGACCCTAGCGGTCCGGTGGTCACCAGCCTTGTGTTTCGGGTCCGCTCCGTGCCGGCCGCCCTCTATAAGGCTCTGGGCGGTTTCGCAACCAACGGGGTCAATATCACCAAGTTGGAAAGCTATATCATTGACGGCAGCTTCACCGTCGCCCAATTTTATGCAGATATCGAAGGGCACACTGAGTCCAGGTCAGTACAATTCGCTCTTGAGGAGCTGAGCTTCTTTTCCAAGGAAGTAAAAATCCTGGGAGTCTATGCCGCCCATCCCTTCCGCGGCAGCGAATAGCCCAAAACTAAAATTAACCGATAATAGATTAACTCATAGAGACGCGAGCCAATCCTCGATAAGGCGTCGCGCGATGGAGTCGCCACTTGGCAGGCCAAAGGTCTCGTCCTCCGGCGAATTGAGGAGCTGGTCCTTGGTAAACCAGGCCGCGCTGTCCAGTTCCTCTTCACAGATGGTCAAAGCGGCTCGCTCGGCCCGGGCGATAAAGCCAAGCATGATTGACGAAGGAAACGGCCAGGGCTGAGACGAATGGTAATGGACCTCGGATACCGGAATGGTCAGCCCCACTTCTTCGTAGATCTCGCGGGCCACCGCCTCTTCAAGACTTTCCCCCGGCTCGACGAAACCGGCCAGGGTGGAATGGCGTCCCGCCGGCCAGTTCTTTTGTCGGCCCAGCAAGCAGGAATCCGCCCCATCGTGGACCAGCATGATGACCGCCGGATCGGTCCGGGGAAAATGCTGCGCACCGCAATCCGGGCTCCGACACACCCGCACATGTCCGGCCCGCCGACTAATCGTCAACCCGCCGCAAAGGCCGCAGAAACGATGGCGTTGATGCCAAATCATCAAGGCCCGCGCGTAGGCAAGCGTCGCTCCTTCCGGGTCGGGCAGCAGCGGCGCAATCTGCCTTAGGTCCTGAAACTGCGCTTCGGGCGCAACATCCTGGGCCAAACGATCCGGGTCCAGAATCGAAAGATCGATCGCCAAGCGGGCCCCGGTCTCGTCTTGTCCCAGGAACACCGTTTGGTGCCCCTCGGCAAAATACTTTTCGGCGAGCCGACGATCGACCCACAAGGGACGTTGATCCACCGTCACCAAGTGCCGGGACCGCCACAGCAACAAAACCCGTGCGTCACCCTTGGCCAAGCTGAATTCTATCAGCGTCTCCTCACTGCGCCGGTGATCCAGACGGTCAAGAGGCATGCCGCTATAAATGTTGGGCCGTGTCGCACGAATGAATGTCATGGCCCGACGTTGGCACAGCTCTTAGAGCGGCGCAATCGCCGAACCGCTTTCCTTGCCCAGCACCGCCCTTACGACCAAAATTTCTCCCTGGCGGCACAGCAAGTCCCTTGCTCCGAGCGGTCATATGATCGATATAGTGTCTTCGGGAGGTTGGCTGCGGACGGGCCGCTCGCCAACCCGGTCAGGTCCGGAAGGAAGCAGCCGTAACGAGTTTGGTCCCGGGTCGCCGGTTCAATCTCCCACCTTTGACCATAATCAAGCCGCCACGCGACAAAATAGGGCGGGCCGGCGGACAGGGATAGACAAAGTCCGACATGAGCGAGACGCTAGGCAATCGCGACGCGGACAAGGCTTACCGGGTTCTTGCGCGCAAGTACCGGCCCAGCTCATTTGCCGGGCTTATCGGTCAAGAAGCCCTGGTCCGCACCGTCACCAACGCCATCGAGAGCCAGCGCCTGGCCCATGCCTTTATTCTGACCGGAGTCAGGGGCACGGGCAAAACCACCTCGGCGCGGATCATCGCCCGGGCGCTCAATTGCATCGGCGAAGACGGGCAAGGCGACCCCACCCCGGCCCCCTGCGGCGCCTGCGATCATTGCCAGGCGATATCCCAGGACCGGCACGTGGATGTGATCGAAATGGATGCCGCCAGCCGCACCGGCGTCGCAGATATCCGCGAGCTGATCGACGGAGTGCGCTACCGCCCGGTTCAGGCCCGCTACAAGGTCTATATCATCGACGAAGTCCACATGCTCTCCAACAACGCCTTCAATGCCCTGTTGAAGACTCTCGAGGAACCGCCGGAACACGTCATTTTTATTTTTGCGACCACGGAGATTCGCAAAGTTCCCATCACCGTCCTGTCCCGTTGCCAGCGCTTTGATTTGCGCCGCGTGGATCAAAAGGTACTCAGCGACCACTTTGCCCATATTGTTGAACAGGAATCCCTGACTGCCGAACCTCAAGCCTTGGCCATGATTGCCCGCGCCGCCGATGGCTCCGTGCGAGACGGCCTTTCCCTTTTGGATCAAGCCATCGCCCTCAGCCACGGCAGCGCTGTCACTGCAGATCAGGTGGCCGGAATGTTAGGCCTGGCCGACCGCACCCGGATCTTTGACCTTTTTGACAATCTGATGGGCGGCAAGATCGGCGAGGCCTTGACCCTGCTTGAAGATCTCTACCGCGCCGGTGCTGATCCCCTGGTGGTGTTGCAAGACCTCTTGGCTTTGAGCCATTTTTTGACCCGCGCCAAGGTTAGCGGGGCGGCTCTGGAAGACCAGCCCGAGGTCGAGCGGGTCCGCGGCACGGAGATGGCCAAACGCCTGTCCCTCCCGATCCTGGCACGAGTTTGGCAAATCCTGCTCAAGGGCATGAGCGAAGCACAGACCGCGCCCGCACCCCTGCAAGCGGTCGAAATGGTTCTGATCCGCCTGGCCTACAGCGGTGAGCTACCCACTCCCGGCGAGGTGATCAAGAATCTGCAAGAGGGAGGATCACCCGACGCAGGCACTCACCAGACCAATCCGGCGGCGTCGAATCCGACACCTGAAACAACGGCATCAGGTGAATTTTCATCCAGCCCGCCCAATGGTGGCAGCACCACTGGTGGCAGCACCGCCAGCTTGGCCCTAAAGAGCCGACCGGAGGCCGCCCCGACACGCCAGCCTCCCGTCCTTCAGGAAGTGCCGTCCAAAGAACCATCATTGGAAATGGTAGCGGCACCAGAAACAAAACCCTTTGCCGCTGTTGAGTTGGCCAGTTTCGAAGCTGTCATCGCCCTGGCGCGGGATCACCGGGAAGCGGCTCTAGCCAACCACCTCATGAAGGATGTTCACCTGGTGCACTTTGAGCCGGGCCGTATCGACTTTCGCCCAGGGGATCGGGCGCCCGGCAAGCTAGCGAACCAACTGAGCGGATTTCTAAGCCAGGCCACGGGCCGCCGCTGGATGGTCAGCCTCTCCCAAGCAGAAGGACTGCCGCCCCTTCATGACCAGGCCCAAGCCGCCGAGGCGGCAAAGCGCCAGGCCGCCATGGCCCACCCGCTTGTAAAAGCAGCCATGGACATCTTTCCCGGCGCAAGACTTGTCGATCGTCGTGACCTGTCAGGCCAGGGTGCCGCGGCATCTGATCCCGCTGTCGGCATCGACGATGCGACCGACCCTAATCATGAGGATAAACAATGAAAAATCTCGGCCAGATGATGAAGCAGGCCCAGGAAATGCAGAGCAAGATGGCGGAAATGCAAGAGTCGCTGAACGCCTTGCATATTGACGGATCGGCGGGCGGCGGCATGGTGACCGTCACATTGACCGGCAAAGGCCACATGGTAGCGGTCAAAATCGATCCTGCCCTGGTGGACCCCTCGGACGTTGAGGTTCTGGAAGATCTGATCGTCACTGCGACCAATGATGCGAAGGTCAAGGCCGAGGCCAAGGTTGCCGAGGAAATGCAGAAATTGACCGGCGGCCTGCAACTGCCGCCAGGCTTGCAGCTCCCCTTTTGAGTGTCCTTTGGAAGGGGTCGATTGTTTGACCCATCTCACCCTTTGGCACGCTTGCGATCACCATGCAGCTTAACGAGATTGAACGCCTCATCCAGCTCTTGAGCCGCTTGCCCGGATTGGGGCCGCGCTCGGCACGGCGCGCCGTGCTGCACCTCTTGAAAAAACGCGAGTCCCTCATGGCGCCGCTGGCGGAGGCTTTGAACCGAACCGCGGCGGCCATAAGCGCCTGCTCCCTTTGCGGCAATCTTGACACCCGCGATCCCTGCTCTCTTTGCCAAGACCCCAAACGCGACAACGGCCAGATCTGTGTGGTTGAGGAAGTAGGCGACCTTTGGGCACTCGAGCGCTCGGGCGCCTTTGCCGGGCGGTATCATGTTCTGGGAGGGACCCTGTCCGCCATCGATGGGCGCGGCCCGGATCAACTCAACATCGCCGGGCTGATGCAGCGGGCCACGGCCGAGTCTGTCCAAGAAGTCATCTTGGCCTTATCCGCCACGGTTGACGGTCAAACCACCGCACACTACCTGAATGAGCGCCTGCTCGATTGCCAGGTTCAAGTGTCCCATCTGGCCCATGGCGTCCCCGTGGGCGGCGAACTGGACTATCTGGACGACGGCACCCTGTCTGCGGCGCTTAAGGCCCGCCGGCCACTTTAAAGACACATTGCGCCCCTAACTGTTGCCTGCGGCACCGGCCTACCTGCGCACATTTATCGGGGCCACCAAGGAAAAAAGGGAGCGTTTTCTCATGCACCTATCAACCCCCCGTCCCCTTCGGGTCTTCGCCTTTTGCGCCCTGGCATTCGCACTGCCTCTTGCGAAAGCCGCAGCCGCCGAAAAGGCCATTGGCGAATCGGACCGGACCGCCTTGTCATTGACCCTCTATCAAAACGACCTGGCTTTGATCGACGAATCCCGCACGGCAGATTTACCTGCCGGCACTCATCATCTTTTGTTGAACGATTTGAGCGAACAACTTCGACCGGAAAGTCTGCTGCTAAGCGGTAAGGGCCTTCAGGTCATAGACCAGACCTTCGCCTATGGTCTGTTGTCCCAACAGGACCTCTTGGTGGCCAACATCGGCAAAGAGGTTTGGTGGCGCCAGGTGAACCCTGCCAGCGGCGAGGCCACTTTGACCCAAGCAACCTTAGTTTCCGTCAACGGTGGCGTTTTATTGCAAGCTGACGGGCGGGTTCAAACCGTGTCTGCCAATGACGTGGTATTTAACGACCTGCCCCCCGGCTTGACCGCACGGCCCACACTCACGGCCTCCGTGGAACTGAGCGATGAAGGCGCCCAGGAAATTGGCTTGCAATATCTGACTGGCGGCATGGGATGGCACCTCACCTATTTGGCCGAGCTGAACCCTTCTGGCAACGAGATGACGGTCTCGGCCCTGGTCACGCTCGCCAATGGCACACAGGCGGATTTTCGCGACGCGACTATTCGTTTGGTCGCCGGCGATGTCCGGCAAACGCAGCCTCAGACCGCAGCCCTCGACTCCTTCGGCGGTGTGCAAATGCGAGCCGAGGCGGTGATGGCGGACGTACCCGCGCAACAGGCATCCGACCGCTATCTCTACACCCTACCGGCCTCTCAAGACCTGCTCAGCCGGCAAAACAAGCAAGTTCCCCTCTTCACCGCCGACGATGTAAAGGTCACGCGCCTTTATCGGGTCGAGGGATTGGTGAACCTGCCGCCGCGACTGCAAGCCCCTCGCTCCCAACAGGCCAGTCTGGTCTTAAGTTTGGATAACACGGCCGAGGATGGCCTGGGCCGGCCTCTGCCTGCTGGTGCCTTTATGGTCTATGAAAGCCTCTCCTCCGACGAAGGCGGCTCTTCCAACCAAGATGGGACCGGCAACAGTCCGTTTTTCGCAGGGGCCAGCGACATCGGCCACACGGCCGAAGGCCAATCCCTTGAGGTCATCCTGGGCCGTGCTTTTGATGTGACGGCTGAATCCAAGCAAACCGACTTTGAGCGTTTGTCAAAAAATACTGGATCCTATGAAGCAGCAGAGCAGGTAACGGTCACCAATGCCAAAGCAGAAGCCGTCGCGGTCGAGGTGATCGGCTATCTGCCGCAAGGCTGGAAGATGCTCAGCGAAAGCGAAAGCCATGAGAAACGCTCGGCCACTCAAGTCGTCTGGCAGCTCGAGGTGCCGGCTAAGGGAAGTGTGACCTTGGACTACCGTTTCCGCGTCGCCCCCTAACAGAGGCGACCAAATCTAAGAAAAATGAAGTTAACTAAAAATCGATTAATATCTCAAACTTATCGGCCACTCGAAAAAGAGAGTCCCAAAATCCCTCACTTTGATCATATCGGCGCCCTAATTCGTGACCACAAGAAAAGTTTAACTTTCCCAAAAAGGTGCATCGCGATATGGCCGGACCGAAATTCGGACCTACGGGTCGCCCGGCAGGCGGCGGCCCTGTCCTGGATCTCTTGGGTATTGCGTTTTTGGCCGCCACTGCGGTCGTTGTTTACATGACCTTTGCCCGCGCCAGCGCCGCCGACATTGAAGAGGCTTGGCGCGCGACCGAGGTTTTGCTGGTCGAAAGAGACCTGACCAAGGGCCTGCCTATTTACATCCGTATCTTTAAAGAGGAGTCGGCGCTGGAGCTTTGGATGGCGGATCGCGCCCAAGACCCCGGAGAACCGAGTCAATGGCGCCTGCTCAGGACCTTTCCCATCTGCTCCTGGTCCGGCCGATTGGGCCCCAAGCTTAAAGAGGGTGACCATCAGTCGCCTGAGGGCTTTTATCGGGTCGGCAAAAGCAGCCTCAACCCAAACAGCCGTTTTCACCTCTCCTTTAATCTGGGCTTCCCCAATGCCTATGACCGGGCACATGGCCGCACCGGCTCCTTCCTGATGGTTCATGGAAATTGCGTTTCCGTGGGGTGCTATGCCATGACCGATCCCTTCATGGAGGTGATCTACCGCCTGGTCGAGGCAGCCTTGCTCGAGGGGCAACCCCATGTGCCGGTGCATATCTTTCCCTTCCGCATGACCGAGGAAAACCTACACAAATATCGCAGCAACCCCTGGACCGACTTCTGGCGTGAAATCAAGCCGGCCTATGATGCATTCGAGAAAAACAAACAGCCACCATCAGTTCTAATGAACCGAAATCATTATGAAATCTTAACTTAACTGAAAATCGATTAATCAGCTGGAATTTTGGCCACAAGAGGATCCAGCTCCTCTCCCCCAGCCCCTTGCTGTTCCAACTCCAATTCGCCGATCCGCTCGCCCCGGCTCAGGATTTTGTTGGAGGAAGTGCGGATATCGCGGATATCCCGCTGCGCCTGGTCGAAGTGGCTTTCCAGCTTGCACACCCGTTTGTCCAGACGGCTCACGTCGACCATCATCTTTTGCACCTCGGCCTGGATCACCCCGGCCTGTTCGCGCATGCGCACGTCCTTGAGGACCGCGCGCACCGTATTGAGGGTGGCCATCAAGGTGGTGGGCGAGACGATCCACACCCGCGCTTTATAAGACTCCTCAACCACATCGACAAAATTGGCGTGCAGTTCCGCATAGACGGCCTCAGAGGGCAGGAACATCAAGGCCGATTCGGCGGTCTCGCCGGCGATGATGTAGCGCCCGGCGATGTCATAGACGTGTTTGCGCACATCGGCCCCAAAGGCTCGCCGCGCCGCCTTTGCCGCCGCTTCGTCCGATGCGTTGCGCAAGGCATGAAAACTTTCCAGGGGAAATTTGGAGTCAATCGCGATACCGCCGGGCGGATTGGGCAGGTTCAAGAAACAGTCCGCCCTTTTGCCGTTGCTGAGCGTCACCTGAAAGCCATAGGCCGACGGAGGCAGAATGGATTCCACGATATCGCGCAGCTGGATCTCGCCGAAAGCGCCGCGCGCTTGTTTATTGGCCAAGATATCCTGCAGGCCCACCACTTGGGCGGAAAGCTCGGTGATATTCTGCTGGGCCTTATCGATCACCGCCAGGCGCTCGCGCAGGTCCGTCAGGGTGGTCTGGCTTTGCTCCGCCGAGGTTTGCAGACGTTGGCTGACCTTCGTGGAAAAATCTCCCAACCGCTCGTCCAATGCCTTGGCCAAGGCCCGTTCTTGCGATTGGAGCCTTTCGTTGAGGCTCACCTGCTGGGCCGCTTGGCTCTCCGCCAATTGGCTGAGCCGACCCGCCAATTCCGACCAAGCATGGTCATCCCGAGCTTGAGTATCCCGGGCCAGATCAACACGGTCCTTGGCACTCTGCTTTATCCATACCATCACCGCGACCGCGGCCAAGACGGCGACAATCAACGCGGCAAGGGCGACCCATTCCATTCCCAACTGACTCCCTGATTTCTGCCCTCATCCTAGACACAAAAGCTCGAGTCTAGTCCAGCCGGATTACCTTTTGGAAAGAAGGAATCCGCCAGTCTGTGCCCCAGATCCCTTGACGCTGCGGGGACAAATCAATACCTAAGCAGCGTAAGAGATTGACTCTGCTAAATTTGCAAAGACGCCCTAGGATCCCATGGCCATCTTGCCCATCATCACCGCGCCGGACCCGCGGCTGAAAAAAGTTTGCCAGCCCGTCGAGGCGGTGGACGATGAGCTGCGCAAGCTGATGGACGACATGCTCGAAACCATGTATGCGGCCCCCGGCATCGGCCTGGCGGCGCCTCAGATTGGGGTGCTCAAGCGGGTCATCGTGGTCGATGTGAGCGCCAAAGACGACGAACGAGAGCCCTTGTGCCTGGCCAATCCGGAGGTGACCAGCGCATCCGAGGAAATGGCCCGTTATGAGGAAGGCTGTTTGTCCCTGCCGGAGCATTACAGCGAGGTGGAGCGGCCTGCCGAGGTTACTCTGCGTTACCTGGATCGGGACAATCAAACCCAGGAGATGGCGGCGGACGGTCTTTTGGCGACCTGCATTCAACACGAAATCGACCATTTGAACGGCATCCTCTTTGTCGACCACATCAGTTCGCTCAAACGCAGCATGATCTTGCGCCGCCTGACCAAGGCCAAAAAAGCCCAGCGCCCCATCGCGAAATACGCAACCGCCTAAGAACCTTTGGGGGGCGTCCCAATGCGCATCATTTTCATGGGAACGCCTGATTTTTCCGTCAAGGCCCTGGCCGCCCTGGCCGAAGCGGGTCACGAAATCGCTGCGGTCTATTGCCAGCCTCCCCGCCCCGCGGGACGGGGCCAAAAGGACCGGCCGAGTCCGGTCCAGGCCTTTGCCGAGACGCAAGGCTGGGCGGTTTGCACGCCCGCCTCCCTAAAGGATCCGGAAGCGCAAACCGCCTTTAAAGACCTAGCCGCGGACGTGGCGGTTGTGGTGGCTTATGGCCTGCTCTTGCCCGAAGCGATCTTGGCCGCGCCCCGGTTGGGCTGTCTCAACATTCATGCTTCCCTTTTGCCCCGCTGGCGGGGGGCCGCCCCCATTCAGCGCGCCCTTTTGGCCGGCGACCCCGAAAGTGGTATCTCCATCATGCAGATGGACAAGGGCCTGGATACAGGGGCGGTCCACAAACAGAGCGCCCTGCCCATTAGCGCCGATGAAACGGGGGGCAGCCTGCATGACCGCCTTGCCGACCTGGGCGCGGAAATGATCGTTGAGGTCTTGACCGCTCTAAACGAAGGGACCGCCCCCACGCCGCGGCCCCAAGCGGGCGAGGGCGTCACCTACGCCGAGAAAATTTCGAAGTCGGAAACCGGCCTGAACTGGACCTGGCCCGCAACCCACTTGGAGCGCCAGGTCCGCGCATTCGCCCCCTGGCCGGGCGCCTGGACAGCCTGCGGCGCCCTGGGGACGAAAAAGCAACCCGGCCGGATTAAGGTCTTAGAGGCCGCCGTTGTTCAGGGCAAAGGTGCACCCGGCCATCTCTTGGATAATCGCTTGACGGTGGCCTGCGGCGACGGACAGGCCTTGCGCCTGCTGCGGGTGCAACGGGCCGGCAAGGGAGCCATGTCGGCGGAAGCTTTCCTGCGCGGCACCGACCTGCGCCCCGGTATGCAACTGGGTCCTCCGTTGGGCGAGCAGCCGGAATGACCCGCTACAAGCTGACCATCGAATATGACGGCGGCCCCTTCGTCGGCTGGCAGCGCCAGGACAACGGCCCCTCGGTCCAGGCCGCGCTGGAAGATGCCGTTTTGGCCTTTAGCGGCGAGGCAGCGACAGTTCAAGGCTCGGGCCGCACCGATGCGGGGGTTCATGCCACCGGCCAGGTCGCCCACCTGGACCTGGCAAAGGACAGCAATGGACAGCGGGTGCGCGACGCCCTGAACTTTCACCTCAAGCCCCATCCCGTTGCGGTCCTGACTGCCGAGGCCGTGGACGAGGACTTTCATGCCCGCTTTTCCGCCACGCGGCGGGCCTATCTCTATCGCATCGTCAACCGCCGGGCGCCGCTCGCCTTAGATCATGGCCGCGCCTGGTTCGTGCCCAAAGCCTTGAATACCCGGGCCATGCAGGCCGGCGCCGATCTTCTTTTAGGGCATCACGACTTCAGCGCCTTTCGGGCCGCGGACTGCCAGGCCCGCTCGCCGATGAAGACGCTGGATAAGTTAGAGGTCACGCGGGAAGGAGATGAGATTTCTATCATCGCCGCTGCCCGCTCCTTCCTCTATCACCAGGTGCGGAACATGGTTGGCTCCCTGGCCTGGGTGGGGCAGGGGAAATGGCCGCCGGAAATGATGGGAGAGGTCCTGACCAGCCGGGATCGACGGAAGGCCGGCCCCAGCGCGACGGCTCATGGCCTTTACCTCACCGAGGTAAGCTACGACTGAGCCAGGTCGCCTTGCGCTGGCGCCCTTTGCACCCAACGGGTCTTGTGAATCCCACATTCGCTTTTCGCCTGACCCGACCAGCGCCCATCGCGATGCCCTTCTCCAGTGGTACACCGCTTGGTGCAGGTGGCGCATCCGATGGACTGGTAGCCCGCGGCAAAAAGGGGGTGCCGCGGCAGGCCTTCCCGCTTCATGATCGCTTGGATCTCTCGAGAGGACAGGCCCGCCAGTGGGTTAACCTGAATGCGGCCGTCCACCACGTCAAAAACCTCAACCTCGATGCGATCGCCGCCGTGAAAACGCTTGCGACCGCTGATCCAAGCCTGAAAAGGCTCTAGGGCCTGATCCAAAGGCGCCACCTTCCTGACGTGGCAACAGGCATCCGGATCATTCCGCCAAAGCTCGCCGTCGGGATCCCAAATGCGAAGATGAAGATCCGACGGACTCAGGCTCTGAACGGCACGCAAGCCCAAGTGGCCGATCAAAAGATCCCGATAGGCCAAAGTCTCGGGAAAGTGCTTGCCTGTGTCCAAAAACAGCACCGGCAAATCAGGCGCCACCTGGGCAATAAAATACAAAAGAACCGCGGATTCAGCGCCAAAAGACGACACCGCCGCGATACCGCCAGGAAAGTCCTGGCAAACCACGCCTTGAATGATCTCTTTCGGGGATGAACCGGCATAAAACTCGTTCAGAGCCTCCACGCGAGCCTCCAACGCGCGATCATCGGATTCCGGCAACGTGTCCGCAGGGGCTGCACTGGCATATTGAAAAGGGGACATGACTTTACTCTTGATCAAATAAAGGCCATCGAACAAAACCGACTCGATGGGCCATGTTCGGATTAGTAGGCCCAAAGAGCAGCCATGCTCCGCATTTGATCCTCTGAACGTTCCATTTTATTGGATTCTTTAAGTGTCCCTGATATAATTTTGCCTTCCGAATCAATCGGCCGGATTGCCGGCGACACCGGATCAAAGCCTGGAAGGGCTGTTGCCTTGGCTTGACGCCCGAGCGCTCCATCGTACTTTTGGCGATGACGCCGCATGGCTTCGGCCGCCGGATCGCTTGGATGCTGCCCGCGGTCCGCACGGCCCTCCACAGGTGCGCGAACATCAAAGGAAGGGATGGCAAAAAGGGTACTAATCGGCATGGGTACCTCCTCCATGGGTTTCCAAAATATGGGCCCACGGGAGTCAAACCCCGTGGCGCTTTAGCGGAGGTTACGCGGCCGCAAGCTGCCCTCATCAAATCCCGCGAGTCCTTTAGGCGGACTAAACCGTTGTGGAGATCTCTCCCCTATACCGCAAAAAGGCTATTGGCCTCATATTGCCAAGTCAAGTTAATTCGCACAAAAAACTGTGCAAATATTTTAATTCACAACATAAAAAGGTATTTTATGGTCCGGCCGATGAAAAATAACCCTGCAAGATCCGCAGATAGATGTTTGTCAGCGCTCTCAAGTCTTCCACCGGCACTTGCTCATCTACTTTATGGGCCGTGGCGTTCAGCAAGCCTAACTCGGCCACGGAACAGAAATCTTTGATGAAGCGGGCATCCGAGGTACCGCCAGTGGTGCCCAATTCTGGATCCTGCCCCGTGACCTCTTTTACCGCCCCAGACAAAAGATCGCTCCACGGCCCAGGCGGGCAAAGAAAGGATTCGCCGGACACCCGAATATCCAAATCGTAGGCCGCGCCCTCGCCATCCAGACGGGCCCGAACCCAGTCAACGATGCCCTGACTATCGTATTCACTGTTAAAGCGCACGTTAAAGCGGGCTTCCGCCTGACCAGGGATCACGTTGCTGACCGGATTGCCGATATCGATGGAGGTCACCTGCAGGTTGGACGGCGGAAAATAGTCATTTCCCTGATCCAGCTCCTCGGCCGTCAAAGTGCCCAACATCCGCACGAGATGGTGTGCGGCATTATCCGCCAGCTGGGGATAGGCCGTATGTCCTTGGGTACCCTGCACCCGCAAAACCCCATTCAAGCTGCCGCGCCGCCCGATCTTGATCATGTCTGCGAGATTGCTGTTGCTGGTAGGCTCCCCCACCAGGCAGACGTCCAGCCTTTCCCCCTCATCTGCTAGGCGGGCCAGCACCTTGCGGGTGCCGTTGATGGCCGCGTCCTCTTCGTCCCCGGTGATCAGCAAGCTGATAGAACCCGGCAGGGGCTCATTTTGGTCTGCGAGATATTGCTGACAGGCAGCCACAAAGGCAGCGATCGAGCCCTTCATGTCCACTGCGCCTCGCCCGATCACCCGATCGTCCCGCAGCGTCCCCTCGAAGGGGTCCACAGACCAAGCGGTCAGATCCCCCGGAGGCACCACATCCGTGTGGCCTGCATAACAAAAATTGGGACCGCTCGTCCCCAAGCGGGCGTAGAGATTATCTACCGGTGCCGAGCCTTCGTCTTCGAAGATCATGCGTCGACAGGAAAAGCCCAACTTGTTTAGGCGTGCTTCCAGCAGGTCCAATGCCCCGCCTTCCACCGGTGTCACACTGGGACAACGGATCAGGGCGCGGGTCAAGTCAACCGGATCGAATTCTTCCGACAAGGCCTGACCGCCTCAGTCCCGCAACAGCTCGTTGATCGAGGTTTTGGAGCGTGTCCGCTCATCCACTCGCTTGACGATGACAGCGCAATAAAGGCCCGGCCCCGGGCTGCCATTTGGCAGATCCTTGCCCGGCAGGGTGCCCGAGACAACCACGGAATAGGGCGGCACCTGGCCCATATGAACCTCGCCCGAGGCCCGATCTATAATCTTGGTGGAGGCACCGATATAGACGCCCATGGAGAGAACCGAGCCCTCTCCCACCAGCACCCCTTCGGCGACTTCGGCCCGAGCGCCGATGAAGCAGTTATCCTCAATGATCACCGGGCCGGCCTGCAGGGGTTCCAAGACCCCGCCGATGCCCGCACCGCCCGAAATGTGGCAGTTCTTGCCGATCTGGGCACAGGATCCGACCGTGGCCCAGGTATCAACCATGGTGCCGCTATCCACATAGGCGCCCAGGTTGACGAAAGAGGGCATCAAGACCACGCCTGGTGCAATGTAAGCGGAACGGCGGACGATACAGTTGGGAACAGCCCGAAAGCCGGCCGCCTGGAAGCGATTGGCGCCCCATCCCTCGAACTTGGAGGGGACCTTATCCCACCAATTGGTATCCGCGCCCGGACCACCCGCTATGGGTTCCATGTCGTTTAAGCGAAAGGACAACAGCACGGCTTTTTTGAGCCACTGATTGACCTGCCAGCCGTCATCGGCTTTTTCAGCGACCCGGCTCCTGCCCTCATCCAATTGGGTCAGGGCCGCCTCGACCGCCTCTCGGACAGGCCCTTGTGTGGCTGGCGATACCTGCTCGCGCTCTTCCCAGGCCTGGTCAATGATCGCCTGCAAATCCGACGTGCTCATAGCTGCCCCCTTCATGTTTTTTTTACCATGGAATTAATTTTATCGCCTCTAGGGCGCAGGGGGTACAAGAGCCTAGCGGGCCTGTCAACGCTTGAGCGCCGCCCCGCAGGTCAATAAAAGCGCCCTTTTTGCTGCACAAGTCACCAAATAATTCAAAATGCAAAGCCATCAATGTCTTGTTTCATTTAAGTCCATTTTAACAGGGACTCGGGCAATCTGTTCCTCCACCAAATTGAGCCTGGTTTACTTTACCTAATGCCCTCACCCGCTGATCAAAAAAATGCCCGCGCGCTGATCGATAAAGCGATCATTGAGGATAGCATTCCCAGCCTCTTTTCGCCCGGCGGGTCCTTTGAGTCTTTTCCCGGCGTGGTCATTATCGCCGGCCCCGGCGCCATTGTGTTGGGCAACAACAAAGACGCCGAACCGGTGTGCCAAACGCTCAGAAGTGCGCCGCACCCAGACCTACGCCAGGCCATCCGGTCGGCCCTGCACGGGCGCGCCGCCCACATCAATCCGCTCCTGCTGTCCCACCGCAGCGGCGACATGGATGTGCAGCGGGCCTATGACATGGCGGTGCTGCCCTGGGCGGAGGGGGCGGCGGCCCTTCTTTTAGGGCGCGACGTTACGCTGGAGCGCTCGCTGCGCGCATCCTGGATCGATGCCCGGCGGCGTTTCGAGGACATCCTCTCCCTAGCCGGCGATTTCGCGTGGGAAACCGATGCCCAGGGCAGTTTTACCTTTTTCTCCCAGAATAGGGTGCTTGGGTTTGACAGTACCGACTTGCTTGGCCAAGTCAGCGACGAACTTTTGTGCGATTTGGAAAGTGTTCCCGTAAATCCCTTTTCCTCTCGGGACGCGATCTCCTACCAAAGCTTTCGCTGCTTCAATCATCAAAGGCAAGCGATGACCTTACAAATCAGCGCGGTCCCCATTTTCGAGACCCCGACCAGATGGCGAGGCGCCCGCGGCCTGGTGCACACAATCACCGACGCCTAGTCCGCCGCCCGCTAAAAGAGCGCGATCACCGCAAAAGGGTCCAATAGCCTCGAGGGCTATACACCGGCCTAATGGCTCCCAACGCTATAGGCTAGGACACGGCTGATCTGGGTCAAGCCGCGGCCGCTTTCAGCCCGCCAGCGGTTGAAGGCCTCTTGCGTGGCACGCAGATCCCGTTTCGAGCTGGGCGTTTTGTCCACCACC
Organism: Pseudomonadota bacterium; assembly: GCA_039028695.1. GTDB lineage: Bacteria > Pseudomonadota > Alphaproteobacteria > Kiloniellales > Kiloniellaceae > JANQKX01. The sequence continues at coordinate 56,592 of JBCCHN010000002.1, read as the reverse complement.
CCCTCGGCGATTAAACGGGCCACGACATCCGGCGAGAAAATATAGGACTCCACGCCCATCATGCGCAAAAAGCGCTGGCCCGTATTGCCGCCCAGGCGCGCACCCCGTTTTTTGATAAGCTCCAAGAGATCGATGTATTCTTCCGGCGGCCATTTGGCGAAAGCCTCGGCGGCGCTTTTGTGCTCTCGTCCCAAGTCTAGGAGAAATTGGGCGTTGTCCGGCACCGTTTTTATTTTCGCTGGGTTGCGGATGATGCGACTGTCCTTGGCCAGGCGCTCAATCTCCTCATCATGCAACATGGCACAACGGCCCGGATCGAAGCCGAAAAAGGCAGCCTCGAAGCCTGGCCATTTGTTCTCCACCACCTGCCAGTTAAAGCCGGCTTGAAAAATGCATTTAGTCATTTGAGATAGCCAACGGTCGGTCGGCTGGTCGGCAATCTCGTTCGGCGGGTTGCGCTTTCCCAATAGCTTTTCCAGGGCAGCGGCACCGCCCTTTCGTTCGGCGGCAATGGCAAAAATTTCGTCAAAACTTCTCATAGCTTTATCCTCGGCCAACGATCCAATCCGCGCAAGGCAGCCGGGCCTACTTGCGTGACCACGCCAACTCGGCCAAGCTGCAATACACTTCATGACTTTAAGAGATCGAGCGGGCAATGGCGTCGTCGGAAAAGCTTGAACGCTTGAGACAAAAATATTTGACCGAACAAGGCAACGAGATCTTCGACCCCACGTTCGCCCGTGTCGCCAGAAACGTTATCTCCGAAGACGGGGTGCGCACCAAGCCCTATGCGGGCATCCCCACTTTGTTGGACGCCCCCTATCGGGCGCCCAAGGCCAGCGCCCCGAACCTATTGGATCTGAATGTGGCCCTGATCGGCGTGCCCATGGAACGCATCAGTCTCTATCATCACGTCCATGATGTGGCACCGATCTTTCAGTACCGGGTGGCGGATGTGGGGGACGTTCCCTTTCGCAGCCGGGACAGCCTGGACAAGTCCATCGAAGATATCGAGACCTTTTATCATCAAGTGGTCGATGCCGGCGTAAAGCCAATCAGTGCCGGCGGCGATCACTCGGAGACCAACCCCATCATGAAGGCGCTTGGCCGGGAACGGCCGGTCGGCATGATCCATATCGACGCCCACTGTGACACCGCGCGAGGTGGCGGGCGATGGCCCGGTCTACCTTTCCCTCGACGTGGACGGCATTGATCCGGCTTTCACCCCCGGCACGGGGACGCCCGAGGTGGGTGGCCTAACGCCGCGGGAAGCCCAATTGCTCTTCTACGGGCTGAAAGGCCTGGACTTTAGCGGCGGAGATGTGGTTGAGGTGGCGCCTCAATATGACGGTACCACCAAAACCCTTCAGGTAGGCGCCCAGATGCTCTTTAAAATTCTATGCCTGGCCTGCGATGACCTAACACCCTTGGAAAAGCCATAACCCTCACTCACAGAAAAGGACCAAGATGACCATTCAACGATTTGAATCCGGGACCCGCATGAGCCAGGCCGTTGTGCATGGCGACACGATCTATCTGGCCGGTCAGGTGGGCACAGGCGATGGCGTTGCGGCGCAAACTCGCGATATCCTGGCCAGCGTGGATCGCCTTTTGGCACTGGCAGGCAGTGATAAATCCCATATCCTCTCCGCCACCATTTGGCTCGCGACCATGGACGACTTCGCCGCCATGAACGAGGTTTGGGACGCCTGGATCGATCCGGCTAACCCGCCCGCGCGGGCCTGCGGCGAAGCCAAACTGGCGGCGCCTAAGTTTGTGGTGGAAGTGATGATCATCGCGGCTAAGGCCGGTTGACCGCGATCATCGCCTCAATTGCCGATCTTACGATGTGCCAAGCCGCAGGCCTTTTCCGCCAGAGGCGCCACCAAGGCACCCACCTCCAGAGCGCGGGCACTGGATGCATTGCCGTCCAGTGCCCGTTTTTTGACCCCTTGGGCAATCGCCGCCAGGCGAAAGAGCCCGAAGACCAAATAAAAAGACCAGTTACGCGGTGCGTCCAGCCCTAGGCGCTGGCAGTAGCGTGCCACATAGTCCTCTTCGCTGGGAATTCCCAGTTCCGTGCGGTCCTGATCCCCAAAGCCGCTCAGGAAGCCGCCCGGTGGCATGTGCCAAAGCGCGCACTGATAGCCCAGGTCGGCGAAGGGATGGCCCAGGGTGGAGAGCTCCCAATCCATCACCGCCAGGGCGTTCGGGCCTTGGGACGCGAACATAATGTTATCCAGCCTGTAATCCCCATGGACCAGGGCAATGCGCCCGTCGTCGGACACCATGTTGGCCGCGAGCCAAGCGATGACGTCTTCCATAACCGGAACGGGTTCCGTTGCCGAGGCCCGGTATTGCCTCGTCCACCGGTCGTATTGGCGCGCAAAGTAGTTGCCCGGTCGGCCATAGTCCGACAAGCCGACCGCCGCCAAGTCCAGGCCATGGATCGCGGCCAACACCCGGTTCATCTCGTCGTAGACATCAGCGCGATCGGACGGGCTCAACTCGGGCAGGCGGGGATCCCAAAAAGTCCGCCCTTGCACGAAGTCCATCACGTAAAAAATACTGCCGATGACGGCCTCATCTTGGCAGAGATGGTAGACGGAAGGCACGGGCACAGCGGACCCGGCTAGGGCTTGTAAAACCCTGAATTCCCGATCCACTGCATGAGCGGATTTCAGCAGCGCACCAGGCGGCTTGCAACGCAGGACATAGTCACCGCTGACCGCGCCAAGCTTAAAGGTTGGATTGGATTGGCCGTCGGCGAATTTTTCAACCCGTTCCAGTCCCTCGAATCCCGACACCGCCTTTTCCAGATAAGGCCCTATGGCCCCGATGCGCGCTTCCAGACCCGCAATACTCTCAGACATCCCGGTCGTTATCCAAGCGCCGCCAGTGGTCCCGCACCAATTGTCGGCCAAGCGCCATCATATGGACCTGGTCGGGCCCGTCGGCCAGGCGGATCTGGCGGGCATAATTGAAGAGCTCAGCCAAGGGCAGATCGGCGGTCAGGCCCTGGCCACCATGGATCTGCATGGCCCGGTCGATGACCCGCTGAGCCATAGAGGGCGCGACGATCTTAATGGCGGCGATCAGGTCCCGTGCCGCCTTGGCGCCCTCCCGATCAATCTTGTCCGCGGCCTTTAAGGTCAACAAACGGGACTGCTCGATCTCGCACCACGAGAGAGCGATATCCTCGCGCACCGACTGATGTTCGCTCAGCTTCCGGCCGAAGGTACGCCGTTCCTCGACCCGCGCCATGGTCAGCTCCAGCGCGCGTTGAGCGGCGCCGACCAGACGCATACAGTGATGGATACGCCCCGGCCCCAGCCGTCCCTGTGCGATCTCGAATCCCCTTCCCTCGCCCCATAACAAGTTTTCCGCCGGCACCCGCACATTCTCGAACAGGATCTCCGCCTCGCCAAAGGGCGCATCGTCATAGCCAAAGGTGGTCAGATGGCGCACCAGCGTGACACCTGGCGTGGCTTTGGGCACCAAGATCATGGATTGTTGCTTATGGCGCTCGGGATGGTCCGGATCGCTTTTGCCCATCACGATCAGGATCTCACAGCTCTCGCGCATGGCGCCCGTCGTGTACCACTTGCGCCCCTGGATCAGGTAATCATCGCCATCCCGGGTAATGGAACAACGAATGTTGGTAGCGTCCGAGGATGCCACGTCCGGTTCGGTCATGGCAAAGGCGGAGCGAATGCGCCCCTCCAGCAAGGGGATTAGCCAACGCTCCTTTTGCACCTCGGTCCCATACCGCAGGAGCGTTTCCATATTGCCCGTGTCGGGCGCGTTGCAATTAAAGACCTCTGGCGCCCACCAGACCCGCCCCATGACCTCCGCCAAGGGGGCATAATCCAGATTACTCAGGCCCACGCCCCCCAGCGCAGGGTCCAGGGTCTGGTCATCCAAAAAGAGATTCCACAAGCCCGCTGCGCGCGCCTTGGCCTTCAAATCCTCTAGCAAGGGCGGCGTCACCCACTTATTGCCGGTCGTCACCATGTGCGTCCGAAAAGCCGCCTCGGCGGGATAGACATGCGCTGCCATAAAGGCTTCCAGCCGCTCCTGCAGGTCCATGACTATTTGGCTATGCACGAAGTTCATTTCTTACGTCTGTACCGGTGAAGCTTCCATTCGCGCCAATCTATCCGAACCAATTAACCAAGGCAAAATGGCGCGCCCGCTCGAACAAAGTTCGAACGTCACTCTAATGGGTTGGGCGACCATATCTGAAGAAATGGCGCGCCCGTTCGAATTGAGTTCGAACGATGCTTTAGATGATAGGGCCGCCATATCCGGAGAAATGGCGCGCCCGTTCGAATTGAGTTCGAACGATGCTTTAGATGATAGGGCCGCCATTTCCGGAGAAATGGCGCGCCCGGCAGGATTCGAACCTGCGACCCCAGGATTAGGAATCCTGTGCTCTATCCTGCTGAGCTACGGGCGCTTTCTCTTAAAACCAATGCCTTTGGCTGAAATCGAGAGTGGCATCTCCAGCCATTCTGACAAAAGTCTTATTTTTGTTCATCCGACGCAACAAATTTACCATGCCGAGCCGTCGGCAAGCTGAAAGCTGCCCAAACACGTTAACAACTCCACCTTTCGGTGAAAAGCGGCATGGGCCGGATCGGAGCACGGAGCTACCGAATCCTATCTGCCCGCCGGAACCCGCACGCTCCGCGCCAAACCACCGCCATATTAACCTTGTGGGAAATTTTTCTTATCATTAGCTCAACTTTATATTATAATCTAAAAATAAGTTACATTTCCGATCACTCAATTTCAAAAAATCGTTACTGAAACATTAAGGAATTTCCCGCCATGAAAAAGCTTGATTCTCATCTCATCGAAGCCGAAGAGATTAATGTTGGGGCCGAGTCCGACGAGGTCAGCACCCCCTCAAGCACGGTTAACCGCCGAACCTTGTTGAAAGGCGGCGGCATTGCCATGGCCTTCGCGGGACTGGCGGGTTTCGCGCCGTCCGCCGAGGCGTCCACTTCCATCTATAAGGGCAAAGGCGGCTATTTCGGTGGCCCCAAGCGCCGTTATCGTGCAATGAGGAACCGGATCCGAGCGGCTAACAGCTATCTCGACCTTCAATTGCCGCGACCTAAATCCAACAATGATGAAACCCGGTACGACGATTACCGCGCCAACTTTTTTAAAACGTTGCCTCAAAATGAATTAGGAGAAGTCGACCCTTCGGCCTACCGGAAATATCTCAAAGCTATTCGAAGTGCCCGCTCGAGAGATTTCGATGCCATTCCGACTTCAATTTACAGTGAACGCGGTCTTGCAAACCCTCAAGCGGCCTACGCCTACGAAATGACGGGGCTTGACAGTCATTCGACAAGGATGCCGTCAGCGCCCAAGTTTGCCAGCGCGACCCAAGTCGCCGAAATTGCGGAAGTCTATTGGCAAGCCATCACGCGCGACGTGCCATTCGATCATTACGATTCCGACCCCTTGATCGAACAAGCGATCACAGATCTTAATAGATTTAAACGCACGGTCGGTCCCAAGTCGAATGGAGCGGTAACCTATAAAACACTGTTTCGCGGCGAAACACCGGGCGACTTGATTGGTCCCTACATTAGCCAGTTTTTGTGGCATGATGTTCCTTATGGACCCTTCACCATCGTCCAAAAGTTCGACCCCACGGTTCCAAATGTTGACTTCGGAACCCGTTTTGATGATTGGCTGGCCATCCAACGCGGGGCAATTCCCGATTCCAGCACGTTCGTCGGTGCCGGCACTTACATAAACGACAACCGGGCACTCGGAGAATATGTCCACAACGACTATCCCGGTCAGGCCTACCTAAATGCCGGACTAATCATGAGTTCTTTTGGTCCGGACGCCCTGGCCGACAGCAACCCCTATAAGAATGGCGGAAACCAAGAAGCTTTTGTGACCTTCGGTATGCCAATGATCGGCGAAATGGTGACAAAAGCATCGCGTGCCTTGACCGCTGCTTGGTTCCAAAAATGGCTGATCCATCGTCGACTGCGTCCCGAGGTCTTTGCGGGCCGCGTGGATCTGCAGATGCGCGGCGTAAAGGACTACGGCATCCATCACGACATCTTCAATTCCGATGCGGTCGCCGAGCTCCTAAGCCAAAACGGGAACGCCTTGCTACCCTTGGCCTTCCCGGAAGGATCTCCGACGCATCCGTCCTATCCGGCCGGCCACGCGGCGGTATCGGGGGCATGTGCAACAGTGCTCAAAGCTTTCTTCAATGAGGACTTCGCCATACCCAATCCGGTTGTCCCGTCATCCGATGGGCGGAACTTGAACCCCTGGACCGGCAATGACCTAACCCTAGGGAATGAAATCAACAAACTCGCCAATAATATCTCTATCGGCCGAGATGCTGCCGGCGTTCATTATCGCTCAGACGGTGTCGAAGGATTAGAGGTCGGTGAGCAGTACGCTCTTGGGCTGCTCAAGGACTGTAGCCGTTCCTACAACGAGGACTTTGGCGGCTTTGTGTTGACTCGCTTTAATGGAACTAAGGCGAGAATTCGGAAAGGTAAAATCCTGAACTAGAAACGGTGACATGTTTAGGGTATTTGAAATCAGGGCAAAAATAGTATCGCCGGCGTGATGTTACCAGCCGCCGAGGGCGTCTTCGAAAGTAAGGGCGTTGAAGGCAGTCCAATTCTCGGTGGTGGCGCCAGCGATACTTTGCCCGACCCTTTTCTGGACCATAGCTCCCCTCTGGCACCAGCGCGGATGCCTGGGTCAGCCGAGTAAAGCAAGAGGAGAAACGCTCATTATCTGAGCGCTTCTTGTATGCTTTTAAGCTTTCGGGGCAGTCCCTGGAGAAGGGATTTGAATGGTGATTTGCTTAGCTGTTGCGATCAAATCCCATTCAGTTTCCCATATTATTCTCAAATACGACCCCACATCCTCAAGCCGCTTTCTCGCAAACTGTTCGGAATTTGTCCGTTGCGGCGACTAGGGCGCGGCGGATACCCGGTTCCATGGCCGAGTGGCCTGCATCTGGGATGATCTGTAGCTCGGATTCGGGCCAGGCCTTATGAAGGTCCCGTGCGGAGACTATGGGGCAGATGATGTCATAGCGGCCTTGCACGATAACGCTCGGAATGTGACGGATCTTTTGGACTCCCTCGAGCAACGCGCCTTCCTCAACAAAGCAGCGATTGACGAAGTAGTGCACTTCCATGCGGGCCAGGCCGATGGCCATGCGGGATTCGCCATGCGCGGCGATAGTAGCGCTGTCGCTCAGCAGTGTGGAGCAGGCGCCCTCATAGAGGCTCCAAGCACGGGCCGCGGCCAGCTGCACTTCCTTATCCTCGGACTGCAGGCGGCGGTGATAGGCGCCCAGTAGATCGCCCCGCTCACCCTCAGGAATAAAGCTGGTGAATTTTTCCCGGGCCTCGGGGAAGATCTGGCCCATCTGGGTCATGAACCAGTCGATCTCGGCCGCCCGGGCTAGAAAGATTCCGCGCAGGACCAGGGCGCTTACCCGATCCGGGTGAGCCTGAGCATAAGCCAGCGCCAGGGTGGAACCCCAAGAGCCGCCGAAGACCTGCCAACGCTCGATGCCCAGGTGGGATCGCAAGGCTTCTATGTCCCCGATCAGGGCCTGGGTCGTGTTGTTCTCCAAGGACCCGAGGGGCTCGGAACGGCCCGCGCCGCGCTGATCGAAGACCACGATCCGGTAATGGGCCGGATCGAAAAAGCGACGATGATCCGGCGAGGCCCCGGCACCCGGCCCGCCATGGAGAAAGATCACCGGCGCCCCATCGGGATTGCCCGAGACCTCCCAATAAAGGCGATGGGGTGGCTCCACGGTTAAGACACCGCTGTCATAGGGCTCGATCGGGGGGTAAAGGTCTCGCTCGCTCATCTGCTCCCTTTCCACTTTGGGCGCCAACGCCGGGCCCCTTGCTGCAATCGTTGTGATAGCCTATTCAACGGGCACCTGCCAAGACAGCGGCGCGTGCGCAAGTAAATGAGCGAGTGACAGGTCAAACTGATATGACAAGGGCAAGATTTCACGTTTCAGGCTGGGTGGCCACCGTCTTCTCCCTATTCCTGACCGGCTTATCGGCCCATGCCGCGGTTCCAGGACAAGAGGATCTAATTGATCAATTGGAAATCGGCGGAACCGGCCGGGTCAACGACGTCATCGACGGAGACACGATCCTCTTGGAGAACGGCCGACAGATACGGCTGGTGGGGATTCAGGCCCCCAAACTGCCCCTGGGCCGCAAAAACGTCACGGCCTGGCCGCTGGCGGCGGAGGCCCGGCAGACCTTGGAAAACCTGGTGCTGGGCCGTCAGGTAACCTATGCCTTCGGGGGTAGCCAGGAAGACCGCCACGGTCGCCTCCTTGGCCACCTTTTCCTCGACGACGGCGCCTGGGTACAAGGAGAGATGCTGCGAGCTGGCCTCGCCCGAGTCTATAGTTTCGCTGACAATCGGGCGCTGGCGGCGGACATGCTGGCGCTGGAAACCGCCGCCCGAGACGACCGGCGGGGCATTTGGGCCCTGGCCTTTTATCAGGTTCGCGATCCCATTGAGGCGGCTCGGCATATCAACGGGTTTGAGCTGGTGGCTGGCCGGGTCCTCGACGCCGCTGTGGTGCGTGGCCGGGCTTACCTTAATTTCGGCACAAATTGGCGCGATGATTTCACCATCTCGCTGGCTCCGGCGGTTACCAAACGTTTTGAAGACGAGGGAATCGACATTATCGGTACCTACCGCAACAAGAAGGTTCGGGTTCGTGGTTGGCTCGAATCCTTCAACGGCCCCATGATCGAGGCGACCCACAGCGAGCAAATCGAAATTTTGCCCGAGAATTAGGCGGTGCAGCTGTTGGGCATGAATTGGAAGGACACTGTTCATCATGGACTTGAAAAAAGCATGATAGCGGCATTCTTACGCAAAACCTGCGCCAGCCTGTTGGTGGCATCCAGTTTACTGATGGCGGCCTGCACCACGGCACCGGGCACCGGTCGCACCATCTTTACCGGCGGTCTATCCGAGGAAGGCGAGGTTGCGCTGGGCCTGCAAGAGCACCCCAAGGTCATCGCCCAATTTGGCGGCGTTTATGACGACCCGGCCCTCACCGGCTACATCTCTTCCCTTGGAGAACTCTTGGTGAGCACCTCGGAACTGCCTGACCTGGACTTTACCTTCACCGTGCTGGACACCCCCATCGTCAATGCCTTCGCCCTGCCGGGGGGATATGTCTACATCACCCGCGGCCTCTTGGCCTTGGCCCAGGACGAAGCTGAGGTGGCCGGGGTTTTGGCGCATGAGATCGGACATGTGACCGCCCGCCACGGGGCCGAACGCCATGGTCAGAACCTGGCCGCCGGTATCGCCACCATGGGGCTTGGCCTTCTGGGCGGGCAGGCAGCGGCCAGTGCCGGCGGCGGCATCGGCGCGGTGGTGCTGAAAAGCTATTCCCGGGACCAGGAATTCGAGGCGGACATGCTGGGCGTGCGCTATTTGGCGCGGGCCGGATACGACACCCGCGGCATGGCCGAGTTTTTACAGCAGCTGCAGTCCCATGCCCGCCTGGAGGCCGAAATTGCTGGACAGCCCGGCCGGGCCGATGAATTCGACATTATGCAAACCCATCCCCGCACCACCGACCGCATCGAAAAGGCGATCGCCGAAGCCCAGGTGGTCAAGTCCGGCGACCCCATGACCGCCCGTCGGCCCTATTTGAAAAAGATCGATAACATGCTTTATGGCGACGACCCCAAGCAGGGCATCACCGTAAAGCGCCGCTTCTCGCACCCTGATCTGCGCTTTACATTCGAGGTGCCCGAGGGCTTTCGCATCATCAACACACCCCAACAGGTGGTTGCGCGCAACGGCAGCGGGGCGGTTATTCTCTTCGATCAGGCAAAGCGCGCCAATAATCAGTCTATGAGTGCCTACCTGCAAAAAGTCTGGGGCAAAAACACCACCCTGTCCAACAGAGAGTCAATCGACGTCAATGGCCTTAAGGGCGCCACCGCAACGGCTCGCGTGGACACCCGCAATGGGCCCAGGGATTTTCGACTGGTGGCCATCGCCTTTGACAACAAGACCATTTACCGCTTCTTGTTCATCACCCCGCCGGACCAAACAAAGGACTTGGGCCCGGCCCTGCGCGAGACGACTCATTCCTTCCGCAAGCTATCCAAAAAAGAGGCCGCCGCGATTAAGCCTCTGCGCTTGCGCCTCTACAAGGTCCAGGAAGGCGACACAGCCAGTGAGATCGCCGCGCGCTTTCCGTTCGAAGATTTCAAGCTGGAACGTTTGGCCGTCATCAACGGTCTGGGAGAAAACCCTGAGATAAAGGTGGGCCAAACAATTAAGATCATCACTCAAGAGTGATGGCTTTCGCTTCCCCCCGGAACCCCAACAACAGCTAATCTATGCCCTCGGCTCTATGCCTGGAGCACGACACCGCGGCCTCAAAGGACTGCCTCAAAAATTTTGTTCGGCAAAGAGTTCTCCTGGCTCGCCCACGCGGGCCAGCAAGCCCTTTCGCATCTTTTCCAGGGCTCGGCTTTCGATTTGCCGCACCCGTTCTTTGCTTAGGCCCAGCATGCGCCCTAACTCGCCGAGGGTGGCGCCATCTTCGGTCAACTTACGGCTGGAAATGATCAACTTTTCCCGTTGGTTCAGATCTTCCAAAGCCTCATTAATCCAGCCGCCGACAATCTCCTGATCACGGCGCTGGATCACGATTTCTTCCGGCCTGGGGCGCTCGTCGATGAGTACATCTTGCCATTCGCCGCCGTCTTCCGACAGGTCTGCACCGCCCAACTTGGCGTTCAAAGAGAGGTCCGAGCCTGAGAGGCAGCCTTCCATGCGCTGTACATCGTTCGTTGTCGTACCCAATTGGGCGGCGATCTCTTCTCGGCCCCGGTGGTTCAAAGATTCGCCGGTCGCCCGCTCGATGAGATTGCGCAAACGCCAAAGACGAAAGAACAGCGACTTTTGTGCCGCCGTGGATCCGATTCGCACCACGGACCAATTCCGCAATACGAAATCCTGAACGGACGAGCGGATCCACCAGGACGCATAGGTAGAAAAGCGCACGCCCCGGCCGGGCTCGAAACGGTCGGCCGCTTGAAGCAACCCGATCGTGCCTTCCTGGATCATATCGCTCATGGGCAGGCCGTAGTTTTTATAGCGGGCGGCAACCGCAATGGCCAAACGCAGGTAGGCGCCGATCAGTTCCTGCAGAGCGTCACTGTCGCCCTCCTCGCGCCAGGCCAACGCCAGCTCATATTCGCGATCCCGGCTGAGGACCGGCTTTTTCATGGCGCCCCGGACGAACCGGGCCTGCGATATCTGTTGGGGACCCTCTTCGAAATGCTTCATAGCGATCCGCCTCTCCGGCTTTTTTGGCCCTTACCTCTTATAAACCACGTCGACTTCAAACCTTCAGTGGAAGGCATCGTTCACAGGGGTATACGCGGGCTTTCCAGTCTTGGATCACATAGCTTAGAACTATTCTAAATGGCTAATATGCACCGACCAAAAATAAAACGGCCCTGCCTGTCGAAGTCTTTTATTGATTCCCGTCGCAAAGCGCGGTCGTATGTCGTGTTTGCAGCCGTCCTCGTGACGATCAGGGAAAGGACATCCACTCATGGCTCTTGCATCCGCCCCCACATATCTTTTCGAGGCTGGGGAGAAACCAAGCCGCCCGACCCTTCATGTTCCGGTTATCGAGGCTACGGATCAAACGCTGGAAGGCTATGGCCGGCTGGTTGACCATCCGGACGACTGCGAGATCGAAATTGTTACCTGGCCAGCCCAGGGCTGGCGAAAGGTGGATGCGGGTACCGGCAACGAAGGCGGCGTGACCGAGGGTACCTTTACCGGCATGTGGCAAGGCGACATCCTGTACGGCACCAATAGTGCGGTCGGCGGCCACTATGTGCTGGGTTGGAGCCAAGACCCGCAAGCAGTATCGGCGTTACAGGCCAGCGCTCCTCGGGAACAAGTCCTGCTTTGGCACTTCAACTACCATCCCGACGGGGGCCAACTGTTTTTTCCCTTGGAGGCCAAGCCCTTTTTGGTGCCCGTGGCCTTGCCGGGCGATGATCTAAGGCCGGAACAAGTGGTTGCCTTTTGGTGCGACGGCAGCAAAGGCCTTTATATTCACCCGGGCATCTGGCACGAGGGCATCTTTCCCGTTGAAGACTCTCAAAAGTTCTTGGACCGCCAAGGTCGCGTCCACGCACGCATCTCTTGCGATTTCGGAGAGGAGTTCGGCGTCTACCTGGCGGTACCGCTTTCGTCGGAACGACCGGCGTAAAACCCAAAGACCGGCAAGCAGATTAGCAAGATGGCTTATCAGCTAAAGACCAAGGCAACATCTGAAAGCGTCACCGATTTCATTGCTGCCATCGAACCTGCTGAAAAGAAAAAGGATTGCGAGGTTCTCCGCGCCATGATGGCTCGTGCCAGCGAGATGCCCGCCAAGATGTGGGGGCCCTCCATCGTCGGATTCGGTAGCTACGACTATAAAACCGCCAGCGGTCATAGTGGCACCTTTTTCCTCACCGGCTTTGCCCCCCGCAAACAGGCGCTTACCGTCTATATCATGCCCGGATTTAATTCCTACGGTGCGCTGCTTGAAAAGTTGGGGAAACACAAGATCAGCAAATCCTGCCTCTACATCAAGAAGCTCCAAGATGTGAACCTTACGGTACTGGAAGAGCTAGTGGCAAGTTCGGTGACAAAGATGCGATCCCTTTACCCGAGTGAATAAACCATCAGAGAAAATTGAACCTTTTGCCGAAACCAAGGCATAAAAAAAGGGGCACCTTACAATGACCTGTGACGACGAATCCTATCCGCCAAGTCTGCCTCCGGGCTTTTCATACATTGACGATGAACCGCCTTTCGATCCAGGCCGCCACCTGGCCTTGGAAGGCCCGGCGCAAAAGTGGGCCTTGGCCGACTTCGGGTACGACGAAACGGAGATCAGCCAGTTTGCCTCACCCATCGCCGCGACATCGTCCGTGCGCATTCTCTCGACAGAAGGGCTTGAGGCGGCCCGGGCGGTTATTGCCCGCTTGGAAGGTCTGACCACCGTCCATGACCAAAACGACTATCAGGGCCAGCGCCGGCTCTACTACGGCACCTATCGCTCCCGCTTCTTGCGCGACCTAGCCGGCTGCGCCGAGATTACGACATTTTTGTCTGACCTCTTTAATGTGCCCATTGCCGGCCACACAATGGGGCACCTCGCCTGCCAGGTGAACTTCGGCAGTCAGGTGCCGGGGGCGCAAATTGCCGGATGGCACCATGACATCGTAGGTTTTACCTTGGTGCTTGGTCTGCATGATCCGGCCAAGATCGAGGGTGGTCACTTCGTCTATTTCAACGGCACTCGCCAGGAAGGGGCAACCCTTTTGGCGCGGGATGGAACGCTGCCCGACAACCGCCTGATCGTCGCCGACGCAGTCCCGCCGGGTCATGCCACGGCCTTGCAAGGCACAGCAATCCTGCATAGTGCCCAAGCATTGCGGCGCCCCGGGTGGCGTTGCAATATTATCAACAGCTATGTCTGTCGGGATGTCACCGCACCCGATCCAAATCGGGCCTATCCGGTGGATGGATTTTACCCCTCTGAGCCCTTGGACCCCATTCCGGGCGAGATCGCTCGGCATGCAGCTTGGATCGCCCGGGGTAAGCTTAAACGGATCCTTGAGGACCTTGCCTGGACCGACGACCGGGAAAAGCTGGCCGCTCATCTGGAAGCCGCGGTAGAAGATGTGACTCGCGCCACCGCCCAGATCCGCCAAGGCAACCTCACCCTAGAGCAGTATGAGGCGGCCTATGACTTCGAGGACGAACGTCAAATTACTGCCAAGCCTTTCAGAGCTATCAACGGAGACGCTTAAGCCTCTACCTGATCGACGATTTCCCCGCTGGGCAAGAAGCAGGCCGCAAGCAGAGGGCCACCGAAGCCGCAGCCCCCATCAAGCGTTGCCGTGAATTCGCCGACCTCCAGGCCGGGATGCTCCGGAGCAAAGCCGCGGACCACACGCCTAAAGCCGCCGAACATCTCGGAGATGCTGGAAAAACGCCCATAGCCCCACCAGAAGCTATCCTTTTGCGCTTCCAAGGGACGGCTGGGGTCAATCCCGGCGTTCACAAATAACGGTCCTCCATCAGCAGGGGCCTCTTCCATGTAGGCGGCTCGATATAGCTCGCCCAGCAATTCGGCCTGGCCCGGATGAGCCCGCATGGTCTGACGCACCTCGCCGGTCCAGCGGGTGATGTGCATGGGCCCAGAGCGGGACTTACGCAGCGCTTCCTCGGGCGGCACCCCATAGGCCTGCAGCGTGGCACCCAGTCCTTGCCCCAGCATCCATTCCATCACCGCCCGAGGATCGGCGGCGAACTGGAGCTGCAGGAATTTTTGCCACATCTCCTCCTGGCTGCCCCGAAGGTAAACGACATCTTCGGGGAACCCCTGGAACTGAGCCAAAAACTCCCGGCGAAAAATCAAAAGTTCATCCAGGACGCCGCGAACGTCCGGGCCCACCCCAATCATATTTCCCAGATAGACCAAGCGGTCGCCGGCCCGCAGTCTGGGGCCGAGTTCTTGGTGCAGGGCTTCTAATCGGCCAGCCTCGCCATGGATCGAGGCCACCGCCCAAATCCGCTGGCTAGCCCGCAGCACTGCAAACCTGCGTCGCTCTTGCCCCACCTTGGCAGATCCCCCTTCCCTCAAGTCCCCCGCCGTTCGCCTGTCCGGGAACGGCCATGAATGATCTCTTCGGCCGGATCAGCCAGCCGGGCCAATGTGATGGGTGAATAGCAACACCCGCTCAGCCTCGCCTACCGACTTTAGGCAACCGGTACGCATTCTGACAGCAGCGGCCGAATGCCCAGGCCCTTAAGACAGATGATGCGTAACGGATACCAATGTTAGGGCCCAGCAGAACGCCTCCTGAGACCTTAAATCGGCATGGTCAAGACGGGTCAGCTTACGCCGCCGTCAACAATTGTTCCAGCTTTTGCGCTGCGGCAATTTCGTCAATTTTTTCGACAGCCGCCAGTTCGCGGGCCAAGCGATCCAGGGCGGCCTGATACATCTGCCGCTCGCTATAGGATTGATCCGGTTGATCCGAATTGCGGTGCAGGTCCCGCACAACCTCGGCAATGGAAACCGGATCGCCTGAATTGATTTTGGCCTCGTATTCTTGGGCTCGGCGGCTCCACATTGTCCGCTTTACCCGGCTGCGGCCTTTCAGCGTGGTCAGGGCGGTGTCCATCATCTTGCGGCTCGACAGCTTACGAAGACCGGAATTTTGCGCCTTGTCCACCGGCACCCGCAGGGTCA
Source organism: Pseudomonadota bacterium (assembly GCA_039028695.1). GTDB lineage: Bacteria > Pseudomonadota > Alphaproteobacteria > Kiloniellales > Kiloniellaceae > JANQKX01. The sequence continues at coordinate 41,234 of JBCCHN010000002.1, read as the reverse complement.
TCCGGTCCTTCTCAAATTTAATAACAATCAGGTCAAGCGTAATGCCGGAAATTTCTTGATTTTCAATGCCAAGAACCCGTCCAACTCCATGAGTCGGATAAACTACATAGTCGCCCTCTTCGTACTCGATCTTTGACATACCGTTCCTTAGCTCCATCCTTGGCGCCTAGCCCTTAGAAATAAATAGCTGCTTCAAATCCCAAAAAAAGGCCTGGCTTTGCTCAACCCAAACCAACAACGCCATAAATTCAAAGGACCAAATCGAACCCCCTTGCGATGTGGGCCCGATAGGTCCTATTGAAACAGCCGGTTTTATTTTATGTTCAACACTTTAGCACAATTTGATCAGATTGACAACCAGCCCAGCTTCGGGTTAAAGCCCTTATTCCGATTACAAAAAAGACACTATTCGCTCTTTAATGGCGGTCATCCGCCCGAATAGCAATCTTGGGGAGGTGTCTCAGCCGTCCGTGGAGCCGGGTTCCGCCGAAAAGAACTTTTCGTACTTGCCCTCAATGCTGGCAAACTCATCCGCATCGGGTGGCGTTTCGCCCTTACGGGTAATATTGGGCCATTTATTGTCACTGTATTCCCGATTCAGTTCAAACCATTGATCGGCTTGTGGGTCCGTATCGGGCAGGATGGCCTCCGGCGGGCATTCGGGCTCGCACACCCCACAGTCAATGCACTCATCGGGGTGGATCACCAACATATTCTCGCCTTCGTAAAAGCAGTCGACCGGGCAGACCTCGACACAGTCCATGTATTTGCATTTGATGCAAATTTCAGTGACGATATAGGTCATCGCTACACTAATCTCCTCATAACGCGGTCCGCCTCCCTGACCGCCCGTTCTGCAAGCCGCAAAGCGGTATCCGCTTTGCCGTATTGGGTCTGCCGCCTGTTCGAATTGCTAAGTTGTGCTTTTTTGTTCTTCGAGACGCCTCAAGGCCTCTTTTCGCGCCCGTCCATTCTCGTGATCGCTCACAAAGAGGAGGCCGGCAACCCGTCGCATCAAGCTGGCCTCTAAGTCGTGTAGCTCTCCGTCTACATAAACCACTTCCCACAACATGGACATCAATTCAACGCGTTCGTCATGGGTGAACGAGTCATTGATTGTTTTGGTGAAACCAAAATTTTGAACCGAGGCATCCACCTTGCGCTCCGCCGACTGAATAACTTGGCTGGCCTGCGCCTCGTCGAGACCGAAACGGGCCTGGATCAGCGACGAGATCTTGGCATGCTCATCATCGCCAAAGGCCTCATCCATCTCCGCCGCTTCGACCATAAGAGCCGCGGCGGCCACCTGAAGGTCGCTTCCAACAGCTGGAACCGCCCCATCTTGGCCGGCCGGTGCTGCAAATATTTTTCTGAGTTTATCGAGCATGGCCTTGCCTATCATGCTTAGGCTGGCCCGTTCAACCATAGGAATTCTAGGGATTTTCACTATGGCCCTACTCAAGATGGATTGACCCAAGGCTTGGGGCAAAGCCCGCCGGAGCCATCCGCCGGGCACCCCTTGCCTCAGGTCGGTGAGCACGATAAGCCTTTTGGCCCAAGAAGCCTCCATCGACAGGGACTGTCCTGCCATGCCTGCACCGGATAATCGCCTTAACGCGCCGGCGGCCGATCGAAACCGCGCTCCTCTCTTGGAAGTCCTAAAGGGCTTTCTGCCATCAAGGGGGGCGGTTTTGGAAATTGCCAGCGGAACCGGCCAACACGTTGTCTTTTTCGCCGCGGCCTTTCCGGACATTACCTGGTTTCCCAGCGATCCGAGCTTGCGTCACCGAACCAGTATTGAGGCTTACATCGCCGCCACCGAAAGTTCCAACATCCACTCGCCCCAAGATATCGATGTCACACAAGATGATTGGCCCCAAGGTCCATTCGACGGCATCATCTGCATCAACATGATCCACATCGCGCCCTGGGAGGCGACCTTGGGCTTGTTGCGGGGCGCCGGCTTGGTCTTGGCGCCCAACGGCAAGCTCATTCTCTATGGCCCCTTTCGCCGAAACGGCAGCCATACGACGCGCTCCAACGCCGCTTTTGATCACGGCTTGCGACAGCAAGACCCGCGCTGGGGCGTGCGAGATTTAGAGGAAATTCAATTGCTGGCCGAGAATCACGGCCTTACTGGCCCGGCAATTGTAGATATGCCGGCCAATAACCTTTCGGTCTGCTTTACAAAAGAGTAGAACAGACGTCTAGCGATCATTCACCAATCTTTTACGAGCAGGATCCCGTCCATGGACGAATCTCAGCGTAGCGATCTCGCCTTCACCGCCGCCGCACCCAAACACCGGGACTCCGAGACTACCTATTCAGGCGCCCTCAGTTTCTTGCGTCGAAAATATAGTCGCGATTTAGCGGGCGTGGACCTGGCCGTGACGGGCATTCCTCTGGATACCGCCACGACGAACCGGCCCGGCACCCGTTTTGGGCCCAGGGCCCTTAGGGCTGCCTCGTGCATGTTGCCTTGGGAGCGGCCCTATGGCCTGGACTTTCACCCTTTCGAGCTCATTTCCATGGTGGATTACGGAGACTGCAGTTTTGATTTCGGGCGGCCCCTCAACACGCCGGGTGCCATCCAATCCCATGTGGCGGAAATCATAAACACCGGGTCCGCGCTCCTTTCAATGGGCGGCGACCACTTCATCACCTATCCGGTCCTGAAGGCCCACGCAGCCAAGCACGGCCAACTGTCCTTGGTTCATTTCGATGCCCATTCGGACACCTGGGACGACACGGGCGGCGAGGATCGCATCGATCACGGGACCATGTTCTTTCACGCAGCCAAGCAAGGCCTGGTGGACCCCTCCCGCTCGGCCCAAATCGGGCTCAGAACCCACAACGACGACACCCACGGCTTTAACATCTTTGATGCCCCTTGCGTCCACAATGACACCCCTGAGGGCATCGCCGCCAAGGTCCGTAAGATTGTCGGCGACCATCCGGTTTACTTAACCTTTGACATCGATTGCTTGGATCCTTGCTACGCACCGGGCACGGGCACGCCCGTCTGCGGCGGCCTCTCCACACACCAGGCTCAGCAAATCCTGCGCAATCTCATGGGTATTAACCTGGTGGGGATGGACATTGTCGAGGTGGCGCCCGCCTATGACATCGGCGAGATCACGGCCCTGGCCGGTGCCACCCTGGCTTACGAAATGGTCGCCCTCTTTGCCAAGGCTCACACCGCCGCCTGAGTTGCGAACCGGCGAATAGCTTTCCCTTTATGTCTGGACTTGGCTTACGTCTGGACTTGTCCGGCCTTATAGGCCGCCAAAGCCGCTGCGGTAACCAGATCGTTCACCGACGCGCCCAATTGGACCACCTGTGCCGGCTTGGAAAGACCCACTAATATGGGCCCGATGACTGTGCCGCCGCCCACCTGCTGGATGAGTTTTGCCGAAATATTGGCGCTGTGCAGCCCCGGCATTATGAGCACATTGGCCGGGCCGGAGAGACGGCAAAGCGGATAGAACTCGCGCATCAAGGTGTAATTCAAGGCCACGTGCGCCTGCATCTCACCGTCATATTCGAAATCGGCCCCGCGGCTGTCCAGTTCCGCTACCGCGTCTCGAATGCGTTTGGCCTTTTCGTTCATGGGATTGCCGAAGGACGAAAAGGACAGCAAGGCCACCCGGGGCTCATGCCCCATGCCGCGGGCGTAGTGAGCCGCCTGTTCGGCGATATCCGCCAACTGGCTCGGGTCGGGAAACTCGTGCACCGTTGTGTCGGCGATGAAGATGGACCGGCTATGCTGGATGGCAATGGAAAGGCCAAAGACGCGATGATCCTCAAGCGGATCGATGGCTGTGCGAATATCTTGAAAGGCGACCCCAAAGGACCGGGTCAATCCCGTCACCATTCCGTCGGCGTCGCCGCAGGCCACCATGCAAGCGGCAAAAACATTGCGGTTCTGGTTCACCTTGCGCTGGCAATCCCGCACCAGCAGGCCGCGCCGCTGCAGCCGACCGTAAAGGTAATCCCGATAGACCTGATTGCGGTTCGATTTGCGGGCGTTTTGAATTTCCAATACGTCCGACGCCAATCCCATGGTCGCCAACTTTTCAGTCACGATATCCTCGCGGCCGACCAGCACAGGCTTGCCGTAGCCAGCATCTTGAAAAGCCAAAGCGGCCCGAATCGTCGCCTCTTCCTCCCCCTCGGCGAAGACCACCCGTTTGGGGTCAGCGCGGACCCGCTTGAAGATTCCTTGCATACTGGCGGCCAGGGGGTCCAGCCGGGCCGAAAGCTGCCGCTCATATTCCTCAAAGTCGTCAATGGGTTTGCGTGCGACACCGCTGTCCATGGCCGCCCGGGCAACCGCCGCGGGAATAGCTGCGATGAGGCGCGGGTCAAAGGGTGCCGGAATGATGTAATTGGGGCCGTAATGGAGATCGGGATTGGCATAGGCTTTGGCCACCTCGTCCGGCACATCCTCGCGGGCTAGGGACGCCAGCGCTTCGGCCGCTGCAATCTTCATCTCCATGTTGATGGTAAAGGCCCGCACGTCCAAGGCGCCACGGAAGATGTAGGGAAAGCCCAAAACGTTGTTCACCTGATTGGGATAGTCCGAGCGCCCTGTCGCCACGATGGCATCGCCGCGGATGGCCGCCACCTCCTCAGGTGTGATCTCCGGGTCCGGATTGGCCATGGCAAAGATGATCGGCTTCGAGGCCATGGAGCGCACCATCTCCGCCGTTACAGCACCCTTGGCCGACAGCCCGAAGAAAACATCCGCTTCGGCCAAGGCATCGGCCAGGCTGCGCGCCTCGCTGGGCACGGCATGGGCCGATTTCCATTGGTTCATGCCTTCTTCCCGGCCTTGGTAGATCACCCCGCGCGTATCGCAAAGGATGATGTTTTCCGACGGCATGCCCATAGCCTTGATCAGTTCCGCACAGGCGATACCGGCCGAGCCCGCGCCATTGATTACCATTCTGGTCGAGGCCAGGCTCCGTCCGGTCAACTCCAGAGCATTGATCAGGCCCGCCGCCGCGATGATCGCCGTGCCGTGCTGATCATCGTGAAAGACCGGAATTTCCATCAGTTCCTTCAGGCGCTGCTCGATAATAAAGCACTCCGGCGCCTTGATGTCCTCCAGGTTAATGCCGCCCCAGCTCTGACCCAGATAGCGAACGCAGTTGACAAAGGTGTCCACGTCCTGGGTGTCCACCTCCAGATCGATGCCGTCGATATCGGCGAATCGCTTAAAAAGGACTGATTTTCCTTCCATCACCGGCTTGGCAGCCAGTGCGCCCAGATTGCCCAGTCCCAGGACTGCCGAACCATTGGAAATCACCGCCACCAAATTGCCCTTGGTGGTGTAGTCATAAGCACAAGCCGGATCCTCGGCGATCTTTAAGCAGGGAACTGCAACACCGGGTGAATAGGCTAAGGCCAAGTCCCGCTGAGTGGTCAAGGGTTTAGTCGCTTGGATCTCCAGCTTTCCGGGCCGGCCTTGGGCATGCAGGTCCAATGCTTCCTGATCGGTAATTCTGGATTTATCCATTCTGCGTTTCCTCAGCCGGGGTTATGAGCGATGATCCAAAAAGTCAGTTTACGCTCATCACCGTGACGGGGCAAAAGGCCATCAATAAGTCTAGATTAGTGCCAGCCCTGGCCCCAAGGGAACCGGTCGTCGTTAAAATGAGGCCGCCTACCGGAATGGGCTAAAAGCCGCCAACCCCTGTGCCTGGCTTACGATAAAATAATAAATCTTAAATTTTTTTTTCATTATTTAATCAATCTATGTTAGTGTTTTCTTTTTCTTAACAGAAGGCGCTGCAATCCCGATCTGGTAAATGAAGAAATGCTAAATTAACCAAAAAAACACTCCTTTCCCCTAAATCAGGGATGTCGACAATTTTGTCCTAATTTGAAAGAGTTATTAGGCCGCAATGGCAGAATCCCTCGCAAATGACTTAAAGCCGTTTGTGGACCAAACCCGAGACCGTGCCGAGGCCAGCAGGACCTGGACACGGGGTTTGGGCGCCTTTCCGCGCGCGCCTGAAACCGGATTCGCCGTGTTGTTGGGATCCCTGGTCCTCAACCTTTTGTCCTTGGGCCTACCCATCGTCATCCTTCAAATTTACGATCGAATTTTACCGAACCAAGCTACGCAAACCCTTTTCTTTCTCTGCATGGGCCTGGTCGTCATCCTCTTCCTGGATGCCATTTTCAGAACCGTGCGGAGCTATATTACCGGCTGGCGCGCGGCCCAGTTTGAGCATCGCGCTAGCTGTCACGCGTTGGATCGGCTGCTGGCGTCGGAAATTAGCGCCTTCGAGACGGAAAAGCCCGGCACTCACCTCTATCGCCTGGCTGCTATCGGCACCCTTCGGGACTACTATTCTGGCCAAGCCAAGCTGTTGATGGTCGATCTGCCCTTTGTAAGCCTCTTTCTCGGTCTGATTGCCGCTTTTGCCGGATGGCTGGTTCTGGTGCCCGTTGCCCTCTTCACCCTCTTGGGCTTGGCAAGCTGGTACGCCGGCAATGCCCTCCAAGCGGCCCTGCGGGATCGCGCCACCCTGGACGACCGCCGCACCAGTTTCGTCATTGAAGCGCTCGTGGGCGTGCAAACCATCAAACTCCTGGCCATGGAGCCGCAAATGCAGCGGCGCTATGAGCGCCTTCAAGAGTCTTCAGCCGCCAGCAGCTATGACGTGACACATGTCAGCAACATCGCGCAGGGGATCGGCTGGTTCTTCTCAAACCTCACCATGGTGTTTGTCGCCAGCTTCGGCGCCGGCATGGTAATCAACGGCCAATTGAGTATTGGTAGCCTTGCCGCCTGTACCCTGTTATCGGGGCGCGCGGTTCAACCGGTTTTGCGGGCGATCGGACTTTGGGCGCAATTCCAAAATATCCGGATTGCCCGCGAAAGAGTCGATCAAATTTTTGCCTATCAGCCCGAATCAATTGAGGCCACCAAAGATGTCCCCCCTTTGAAGGGGCGCATCGAAATTCGTGAAATGAAGTTTCGCTATGAAAAGCAGGGGTCATTCCTTTTCGATGGCATCGACCTAACTGTAAAGCCTGGTCAAGTGGTGGGCATTCGGGGCGGTACTGGCAGTGGCAAAACTACTTTGCTGATGATCATGATGGGCCTCATTCACCCCACCGAGGGGCGGGTAAAGTTTGACGACTGCGATACCCGCTTTAGTGACCCCGACGCCCTAAGGCGTCAAATTGGGTTTCTGCCTCAAAACCCGGTTCTCTTCCAAGGCACCATTTTGGAAAACCTGACCATGTTTGACGGCATGGTCAGCGTGGAAGAGGCCATCACCACCTCGGAAAGTCTCGGCCTGCATGAAAAAGTGCGGGTTCTGCCCAATGGGTATGAGACGATGGTGGGCGATGGCGCTGCAATGCAATTACCCATCGGGATGAGCCAGGGAATCGCGATGACCCGCGCACTGGCGAAAAAGCCCAAGGTGATATTGTTCGACGAGGCCAACAGCGGCCTCGACTCCCAATCTGATCAGACCCTCAAAGAGCGGCTTGCCGAGCTCAAAGGAACGGCCACGATCATCTTGGTCAGCCACCGGCCCTCGCTATTGGACTTGGCGGATCAGATTGTAGATTTGGAAAACGGCAAGCTGGTCACACCTGCAAAAGAAAAGTCCGTGGAGAAAGCTGCCCAAAAGTCTGATACAAAGCCCACAAAAAATAAGGCTGGAAAACAGACCAGGTCGAAGAAGAGGGCTTCGGCATGACCTCTGCTCCCATCCTGGAAAATGCCAAACTCAGTGGCACCGGCCTCTCCAGGCTCCGCGACGACTCCCCCATCGCTGCCTGTCTTTTGCCCCTCTTGGCCGTTCTGGGTTGGCGCGGCGAGGCCCGCCATATCGCAGAGGCTTTGCCCCATTTTACCGATGTAAGCGACATGGGCCGCCTTCGGGCCGTCCTCGGCAATCTCAACTACAACACCCGGATGAAGGAGGTCAGGCTTTCAGAGCTGGACGACCGCCTTATTCCCTGCTTGTTTGAGTCCGCCGACGGCGAGGCCTTCGTCGTGCTCGAGCGCAAGGACGATCAGTTCAGCCTGTTCCGGGGCCTCGACTCCACCGTTCAGACTCACGATGGCAAGGGATTAAAAGGGACAGCTTATTTTATCAGCGAGGAAGCCGAAAAGAGCCAAAAGATCCAGAAAGCAGCCATTGAGGGCCGCTGGTTCGAGGAAGTGTCGAGCCGCTTTAAGGGTCTGGTTTGGCAAATGTTGGCCATCACGTTTGTGTCCAACCTGCTGGCGATCGCTGTTCCCCTGTTTATCATGAATGTCTATGACCGGGTCATCGGCTCGGGCTCCTTCGAAACGCTTTATTTTCTGATGGGCGGAGTCTGCATCGCCTTGGCGGCCGATGTGGGATTACGCCTGCTACGGGCCCGAATTTTGGCCTATATCGGCGGTCGGATCGACATGATTGTCGGCACGACTACCTTTCAGCAGATTGTCAGCCTGCCTGTCTTTATGACCGAGCGGGCCTCGGTCGGCGCACAGGTGGCCCGCCTGCGCCAGTTCGAATCCATCCGCGAGTTTTTCACCGGCCCCCTATCCGCGGTGTTTTTGGACCTGCCCTTCATATTGATCTTCATTCTGGTTATCGCCTTGATCGCAGGGCCTTTGGCTTGGGTTCCCGTGGCTCTGATCCTTACCTTTATTCTCGCTGCGATTTTGGTGCTGCCTCTGATACGGCGCCACGTGTCAGCCGCCAATCAATCGCGAGCCACGCGGGAAGCCTTCTTAATCGAGGCCATTTCCCAGCTCAGAACCATCAAGGGCTGCGGCGCGGAGAGCATTTGGAGTGAGCGGCACCGAAACCTTTCGGCGGCATCGGCCATTACCGGATTCAAAACATCCCAGGTCTCCACCCTGGCCCAAACGATTGCTCAGTTTTTGATGATGGCCGGCGGCGTGGCAACTTTAGGCGTTGGCACGCTACTGGTTCTGGACGGCACCGCCACCGTGGGTGCCCTGATCGCCAGCATGGCGCTTATTTGGCGCCTCTTGTCACCCTTGCAGTTAGCCTTCTTGTCCTACACAAAGCTTGAGCAGGTGGGCCAGGGCCTAAAGCAAATCAACCAACTTATGCGGCAAAAGCCCGAGCGCGATCCAAGTCGGCAAAGAGAGCATTTGCGGACCATTAAGGGCGCCATCACCTTTGACCGGGCGAGCCTGCGTTATATGGCAAAGAGCAAGCCGGCCCTCTTGGGCATCAACATCAAAATCGAGCCAGGTGAGGTGATTGCCGTTGCCGGATCTAACGGATCGGGCAAATCAACCTTCATGAAATTGATCGCCTGCCTATATGAAGCCCAAGCCGGCGCCGTTTTTATCGACGGCATCGATGCCCGTCAGTTCGAGATCGAGGAGCTGCGCAGCAACATCGCCTACGTGCCTCAAGTTTGCGACCTCTTTTATGGAACGGTGGCGCAAAACCTGCGACTGTCCAATCCCACCGCCAGCGATGCGGACTTGGCCCAGGCCGCCATGGAATCCGGTCTGATGGAAGACATCCTGCGGTTTCCCGAAGGTTTTGAAACCCGCCTTACGGATCAGCTCCAGCAGCAATTGCCGAACGGTACCAAGCAAAAGATCAACCTGGCCCGCGCCTATGTAAAAAAGGCACCCATTTACCTCATGGACGAGCCGGCCAACAACTTGGACCACGCCAGCGATCAAATCCTGATGCGCAAAGTACAGCAGCTTCGCGGATCTTCCACAGTTGTTATGGTGACACATCGCCCCAGCCACATGCGCCTGGCCGATCGTGTCCTTTACTTCGACAACGGGCAGCTCATGCTTTCCGGAGCGCCCGAAGAGGTTATGCCTCAATTAGGCCTCAGTTAGGATGAGTTAAACCATGCAGGCAGAAAGCGAAAACCCAAATGACCAGGCGGCCCAATCGCCCTCTCCCGACAAACGAAAGGCCGATTCCGCGACCCGTCGGAAAAGCCGCCTAACCAAGTTCTTGTCCCGCCCCCTGGTCCTGGAAGAAGTGGGGCCGCCAGCCGTGCTCAGCCATTTGCTCGTCGTGACCAGCGGTTTGTTGTTGGTCGGAATTGGCTGGTCCGCCGTGGCCAATATTTCCGAAACGGCGGTCACAAGCGGGCAGATCATGCCCGCATCGGCGGTTCAGGTTATCCAGCATCTAGAAGGCGGGATCGTCGACCAGGTCTTTGTCGAGAACGGGCAATTCGTCAACGAAGGCGACCCCCTCATTCGTCTGGCGGCAGCGGACGCACAGGCGGAATTGCAACAGCTTCAGGCCCGCGAGGGCGGCCTAACCCTGAGAGCCGAGCGCCTGAGGGCTTTTGTGCTCGGCGGCGAACCAACTTTTTCCCGCGATCAGGAATATCCCCAATTGGCCGCGGATCAACAAGCCATATTCAAGTTGCAAGTCGAGGCCCGCGAGGGTCAACGCAGCGTCATCCAATCCCGGATCGAACAACGCAAGTCCGAGATCGCGGGCCTGGAAAAACAGCAGCGCAACGTGGAAAAGCAGCTCGAGCTAATTTCCGAACAGGTGGACATGCGCAAAACCCTCTTGCAAAAGGGTTTGGATTCTCGGGTTAACTATCTCGAAGTTCAGCGGACCCACACCCAGGTGCGCGGTGAGCTGGTCACCCTGATCGGTAACATCGCCACTACGCAAGAGGCACTAAACGAAGCCAAAAGCAGCCTCATCGAGTTGGATGCGAATTTGCGCAACGAAGCCTTAAACGAGATGGGCCAAGTTACCAACGAATTGGCGCAGGTGCGCGAAACCATGGCCGAGCTGCACGATCGGGTCAGCCGTTTGGACGTTTTCTCGCCGGCGACCGGCATTATAAAGGGCCTGGCCACCCAAACCGTGGGCGGCGTTATCGGCCCGGGCGAGCCCATGATGGAGGTCGTACCGGTGCAAAAGAACATGGTGGCCGAGGTGCAGATTTTGCCCCAGGACATCGGTCATATCCGCATCGGCCAGCCCGCCAAGGTTAAGGTGACGACCTATGACGTGGCACGCTTCGGCGCCCTTGAAGGCATTCTCGAGCATATTTCCGCCTCCACCTTTCAGGACGAGCAGGGCGAACCCTACTACAAGGGAACCATCGCCCTGCAACAAAATCATCTGGGCAACCAGGAGGGACATAACCTGGTGTTGCCGGGCATGGTGGTTGCGGCCGATATCAATACGGGCAAAAAGACCGTTCTTGAGTACCTGCTCAAGCCGGTGTACCGGGCCTTCGATTTGGCCTTCGAAGAGCGTTAACGGCTGAATCTTCTGCTTTTTCCCAACTTTTCAATAAGATAGGAACGCCTTGACGTCGGAGGGTCGCGGCCCCACATCTTGACGGTGCGGTGCCGTAGATCGGGCCGTAGCCGGTGTCTGCGTCGTTTTTCAGCAAAGTTCCGGCGATTTCGTCAACCTTGCTCATGAGGAGGAGGTCGCGGTCATGGCGCGTTTATCCCTGTTCAACAGCCCCCTGTTGCTCGGTTTTGAGCAATTCGAGCAAGCCCTGGATCGGGTTTCTAAGACCGCCGACGGCTATCCCCCTTACGACGTAGAACAAATCGACCAAAATAGACTGCGCATCACCTTGGCCCTGGCGGGCTTTTCCGCCGAGGAGCTTCAGGTACAGATGGAGGACAATCAGCTCATCATCCGCGGCAAAAAGGTTGAGAATACCCAGGCCGTCTACCTACACCGGGGCATCGCGGCCCGGCAGTTCCAACGCAGTTTCGTGCTGGCAGAGGGCATTGAGGTCACGGCGGCCGCCCTCACCAACGGTTTACTGCATATTGACTTGGAGCGGCCGGTAATCGAGCCCCAAATAAAAAAGATCAAGATCGATACGCTGGGCACGGAGACTGCGCCTCAGGTTATCGACAGCAAAGCCAAGGCAGGCTGACAACAGGGACGTTGATTTCACGTTTGAGAGAAGGAAAATCGGGAGGATCGCACTGAGGACCCTGTTACACGAGGACCGGAACAATGGATACCACGCACCAAATACGAGACAACGCCCAGGCTGACCTGCTTCGCTTGGGTCTTGAGAATCTGGCCTACATCAAGGGCGAGACGGAAAAGGACCAGGTGATCTACGTCATCTACGCCGCCGACGGCACGGAAATCGGCCGCGCCGAAGACCCCGACATCGCCATGGCCGCCTTGCGCCAACAGGGCCTGGAAGGCCGCCAAGTCCACTAAAGGGTTCTTACCCCTTTTTCTCAGGCACCAGCGGCCCGGAGCTGCCCTGCACCCGCATCAAGTAAGCGCACAAAAGGATCGCCGGCAGGCCTAATGCAGCCGCGTAGAGGAAAAAAGTGCCGAAGTCAGTGGCCTCAACGATGACCCCGGAAAATCCGCTCAAGAACTTTCCTGGCAAGGTCATGAGCGACGAGAAAAGCGCATACTGTGTCGCCGTGAAGGCCCGGTTGGTCAAGCTGGACAGGTAAGCAATAAAGGCAGCTGTTGCTAGTCCTCCACTAATATTGTCGGCGGACACAGTAACGATCAAAAAGCGAATATCAGGGCCGATGTGATAGAGAACGGCGAACAGTACATTGGTCACCGCCACCATGACGGCACCCAAAAGCAAGGGGCGCATGACGCCGTAGCGCACCACCAATAGACCGCCCAGGAAGGTACCGGCCAGGGTCATCAAAAGTCCGAAAACCTTCGTAACGTTGGCAATTTCCGTCAGGTCAAATCCTAAGTCGATATAAAAGGGATTCGCCATGGCCCCCAAAGTAATGTCACTTAAACGAAAAAGGGACACAAAAAGTAAGATAGCAGCTGCCATCAGGCCATAACTTTGGAAAAAGTCCATAAAGGGCCGAGTCACCGCGCCGTAGAACCAAGCGCTTAAGTCGCCAACGCGCCCGGCAGGCAAGCCTTTGCGAAACGCGGCCACCTCAGGCTCGGCCAAGAGGTTCCGTCTTTTGACATTCGCCTCCGGTTCGCGAATAACTAGGGTAGTGATGATCCCGATGCCACCAAGGGCTGCCATCACCTGATAGGCGACCGGCCAAGAGACAAAATCTGCCACATAGAGAGCACCGGCCCCCGCCGCCAAGATGGCAACCCGATAACCGAAGATGTAGGTGGCCGACATGGCGCCCTGGAGGTCTACATCAACCGCCTCAATCCGATAGGCATCAACTACGATATCCTGGGTAGCCGAGGAAAAAGCCACTAAAAGAGCGAAACTGACCAAGCGAGCCAGATCTGTCGTGGGATCACAAAAGGACATGCCCAGCAAGCCTGCAACGATCCCTACTTGAGCCAGGAGCATCCAGGCCCGACGACGACCCAGCAAAGATGTCAAAATCGGCAAGCGGATTTGATCCACCACCGGCGCCCAAAAGAACTTAACCGAGTAAGTGATACCGATCCACGACACAAAGCCAATGGTGGCAATCTCCACTTCCGCTTTAGCCATCCAGGCCGTCAGCGTAGAGAACACCAACAAAAACGGTAGCCCCGCCGAAAAGCCGAGAAACGCCATGGCCAGCACCCGGGGGTGCAGATAGACGCGGAAAGCCTCGCCCCAGGTACGCTGCGGGGCGATCAGGCCTTTGTCCTGTGAGGGATCAACCGGCATCCTTCAACCGGCTCTGCCGTTTGCGCTCATGGAAATCGAGCTGGGCCTTGCGCAGACGAATAGACTTAGGTGTTACCTCAACCAATTCATCATCGGCGATATAAGCCAAGGCTTGCTCCAAACTGCGGACGCGAGGCGGGGTCAGGCGCACCGCCTCGTCCTTGCCGGCGGCGCGGATATTGGTGAGTTGCTTGGCCTTCATGGGATTCACATCCAGATCGTTGCCCCGGCTGTGCTCGCCGATGATCATGCCCTCGTAAACTGGCGAGCCGGGATGGATGAAGATCTCGCCCCTTTCCTCCAGGTTCCACAGGGCAAAGGGCACTGCCGTTCCCTTGCCGTTAGAAATCAGCACCCCGTTGCGGCGCCCCCGGATCGGTCCCTTGTGAGGGCCATAGCTATGAAACAGCCGGTGCATGATCCCCGTGCCCCGGGTGTCGGTCAAAAACTCCCCGTGATAGCCGATCAGGCCCCGCGCGGGTGCCAGGAAAGTCAGCCGCGACTTGCCGCCGCCCGAGGGGCGCAGGTCCGTCAGCTCGCCTTTCCGAAGGCCCATCTTTTCCACCACCGCGCCGGCGAATTCCTCGTCCACATCCACCTGAACTTCTTCCATGGGCTCCAGCCGGGCGCCGCTTTCCGGATCGGTCTGGAAAAGCACCCGGGGCCGGCTGATGGAGAGCTCATAGCCTTCGCGCCGCATGGTCTCGATCAATACACCGAGCTGGAGCTCGCCCCGGCCCGCCACCTCAAAAGCATCCTTGGACGCGGTTTCGGTGACCCGGATGGCCACATTACCCTCGGCCTCACGCAACAAGCGGTCCCGGATCATGCGCGAGGTCACCTTGTCCCCTTCCTGACCGGCGAGGGGAGAATCGTTCACGGAAAAAGTCATGGCTAAGGTTGGCGGATCGATGGGCTGGGCATCGATGCGCTGTTCCACTTCCGGCGCACAGATAGTCTCGGCCACCGTTGCCGTGGGCAGGCCGGCTATGGCCACGATGTCACCCGCCCGTGCCTCGGTGATCGGCTCTCGCTTTAGGCCCCGGAAAGCCAAAAGCTTGGTCAGACGCGCCCCACTATCCACCCGGCCATCCGCACCCAGCACCTTCAGCGGCATGTTCATGCGGGCCACCCCGGAATGGATGCGCCCGGTCAAAATCCGCCCCAGGAAGTTATCCGCCTCCAAGAGGGAGGCCAGCATGGCAAAGGGCGCGCTATCATCCCCCAACGGCGGAGCCACCTTCTCAACGATCAGGTCAAAAAGCGCATGCAGGTTTTCCTTGGGTCCATTGAGATCCGCCACCGCCCAGCCTTCCTTGGCCGAGGCGAAAAGGGTCGGGAAATCTAGCTGTTCTTCGGTGGCGTCCAGCGCCGCGAAGAGGTCGAACACGGCGTCCTGAGCCCAAAAGGGCCGGGCATCCGGTCGATCCGCCTTGTTGATCACCACGATGGGCGCCAGCCCCCGGGCCAACGCCTTGGCGGTGACGAATTTCGTTTGCGGCATGGGCCCTTCGGCCGCGTCCACCAGCAAGAGAACTCCATCGACCATGGAGAGGATGCGCTCCACCTCGCCACCAAAATCCGCGTGGCCGGGCGTATCCACGATATTGATGCGCAGACCCTTCCATTCTACCGAGGTGCACTTGGCAAGGATGGTGATGCCCCGCTCCCGCTCTAAATCGTTGGAATCCATGGCCCGCTCGGCCACTTGTTGGTTGGCCCGAAACTCGCCGGACTGTTTCAAGAGCTGGTCGACCAGGGTGGTCTTGCCATGATCCACGTGCGCGATGATGGCAATGTTGCGCAACGTGCTGTTTGAACTGGATGTCATAGAGTCAAATTCCAAAAAAAGCGGCCGCCCTGCGGTCAGCCTAGGCGTGGTTACCCCAAGGCCTGGGCGACCAAGTCCTTAAGAGACTGTTCGGGCCGTGCGCCGAAGTGAGAGATCACCTCAGCAGCCGCAATGGCACCCATGCGCCCACAATCCGGCAGGGCCCGCCCTCGCGTATAGCCGTAGAGGAAACCAGCCGCATAGAGATCGCCGGCCCCGGTGGTGTCCACAACTTGGTCAACGGGCGCCGCCGGCACCCGGTGCGCCTGGCCGTCGGACAGCACCAAGGAGCCCTCGGCGCTACAGGTCAAGACCGCCACCTCACACTGGCCGGCGATCGCTTCTTGTGCTGCCTCAAAGCTATCTCCTTGAAAAAGCGAAATAATTTCGTCCTGGTTGGCAAACAAAAGATCCACATGATCGCGAATCAGCGCCACAAAGGACTCCCGATGCCGGTCCACGCAGAACGGATCGGAAAGGGACAGCGCCACCTTGCGACCGGCCGCATGGGCCAATGCTGACGCCTTCAAAAAGGCCTCCTTGGCTGGCGGCGCATCCCACAGGTAGCCCTCCAAATAAGTCACCTTGGCCGCCCCCACCAGGGCCGGGTCCACATCGTCGGGCCCCATGTTCACCGACGCGCCCAGATAGGTGGACATGGTCCGTTGCGCATCCGGGGTAACCAGAACCAGGCAGCGGGCAGTAGCCGGACCGTCCATCGCCGGCCGGTTTTCGAAACGCACCCCGGCCGCTTGAATGTCGTGACGAAAGATGCCGCCAAGCTGATCGTTACGCACCTTGCCGATGAAGCCCGCGCCACCGCCGAGCGAAGCCACCCCCGCCATGGTATTGGCCGCCGAGCCGCCCGAGACTTCCCGTCCCGGCCCCATGGCGCCATAGAGTCGCTCGGCAACCGCGCCGTCGATCAACGTCATGGCACCCTTGGCTAAGCCTTGAGCCTCAACAAAGCTGTCATCGGCCTGAGCCAAGACGTCCACGATGGCATTGCCGATGCCCAATACGTCCAATTCCGCGTGGCTGGAAGGGGAGCCGCTCATCATCTCATCCTTTGAATAGGTACCCTCGGGCGCCCACTGTTCGAGAACAGGAACGCGCCGGCGCTTTCTACCGAGGCTTCCCGGCCACGGCAAGGCGGGAATTCAGCCGCGGCGCCTCCGCACACATAGCGAAATTTTCTTAACATTCTCCCCCCGGACCTTGTTCGACTCACCGGGGCAAGCTACATAGCAAGCCATGTTCAGCTCCTTGACCAACGCCATTCGCCAATCTTTCGATCCGGCCTTTCGCAGCGTTTTCATCCGCTCGCTCTTTGCCTCGATCGCCACCTTTTTGATCTTGTGGGTGCTTTGCTCTTTTGCTCTGGATTGGGTGGGCGGACTCTTGAGCGGCTATTTGGAAAGCAAGGACACCTCCGGCTGGATCAGCGACGCCTTGTTATGGCTGTTCAACGCCGGTGGCGTGGCGGCCGTTCTGGTGACCAGCTTTTTCCTTTTTCCCGCGGTCATGCTCTTGACCATGTCCTTTTTGCTGGAGGACGTGGCCCGCGCGGTGGAGGAGCGCTATTACCCGGGCCTACCCACCGCCCGCGGCCAACCCTGGACCGAGATTATAGGCGGCGCCTTGGCCTTTGCCGGTATCACCCTCCTGGTGAACATCGTGGCCTTGCCGCTTTACTTGGCGCTTTTGTTCCTGCCGCCGCTTAATCTTTTTGTCTTCTACCTGTTCAACGGTTATCTTTTGGGCCGTGAGTATTTTGAACTCGTGGCGGTAAGGCGCGTGGAATTGACCGATAGCAATAGCCTGAGACGGTCCCACAGAGGGCGGCTTTTGCTGGCGGGCATGATCATCGCTTTTCTACTGACCATACCCTTGATCAACCTCTTCACGCCGATCATTGCCACGGCCTTTATGTTGCATGTATTCCAAAAAATGCCGCAACAGGCATCCTTGACCTGACCGTGATCATGGTCGCCAAAGGCGGTCTAAACCCCGGCCTGTAGCAAGTCAGGCCTCGTACCGGGAGACGATGATGAGTAATCTGTTTGGCAAAAAACGCTCCGGCACTTCGACGGCAGATCCAAAACAGCCTGCCAGTGGCGGTGTGGCTCCGTCTCGCGCGGACACCCAGACAGATCCAAAGCCTGAGGGCTCGGGCGCACCGCGCATGGATATCCCCCCTGGCCCGCCGCCTTTGCCCGGCCGGCGCAGCAGCGGCAGCGGGATCATGCACCCTCACACCCGGCGCGGTGTGGCCAGCCCGGGCGCCGGTGCAGACACAGGCGCGACGCAGGCAAGCGCAAATTCAACGCGAAAACTGGTGGTGGGCCGCGAGATTGTCCTCTCCGGTGAGATCCAAGCTTGTGAACGCTTGATCGTCGAGGGCCGGGTGGAAGCGGACCTCAGCGATAGTCAGGCCCTGGAGATTGCCGAAAGTGGCCACTTCAAGGGCACAGCCGTCGTAGAAACCGCCGACATCGCCGGCAACTTCGAAGGCTCGGTAACGGTGACCGGTCTGCTCTTGCTGCGGGCCAGTGGCCGCATTCTGGGTAATATCCAATACGGCGAATTGGAAATCGAAAGAGGCGGCCGCATTAAGGGGACCATCGACCTCTTGGGCTTGAATGACCCGGGCGCGACGCAAGACCCCGAGGTGGTTGAGCCTGAAACCGCGACACCCGAAGCGGCAGCTCTCGCGGCCGCGACATCCGAGGCTGCAACACCCGAGACCGCCACATCCGAGACCGCGGAACCGGACGCCGATACGCCAGAGCTCGAGACAACAGAGCTCGAGACAACAGAGCCCGAGGCGCTGGAGCCCGAGACACCAGACACTGAGGCAAAAGCCCAGCCTGAGGCGACTGCGGAGCTCAATGCGGCATCGCCTAAAGCGGCCACCGACAAGTCCACCACCACCTCAACGGAAGAGTCCCAGGACGGAAAGGCTCCCACCGCCACCACCGGCTAGGGATCCGCGCGTGACCTTCAGAGTGGTTTTGGGATGGAAAGTCTGTCTGGCAGCCGGTGCCATGGCACTTCTGGCTGCCTGCACCGCGGCACCCGACACTCAGGATGGGATCGCAGAGGCCGCTCCATCTGGCTCTAGTTCCCAGGAACTCACTGAACAGGAACCTGTCACCGACGGGGCTGGGGCCGCAGAGCCCCAAGCGGCCCCGGAGGCTTCGGCAAGCTTGCCGGCAGTTCCTGAGCCAATTCCTGTGGATGACGACCCGGACAAGCTGATCGGTCTCAGCGGACCCGCCCTTTCACAACGCCTGGGCGAGCCGGAGCTGGTGCGGCGAGAAGCTCCGGCCGAGATTTGGCAGTACCGCACCAGCGACTGCGTTTTTGACCTTTTCCTCTACGAAAAAAACGGACAGAGGCAAGTGACCTATCTGGAAGCCCGGGATACCCAGGCCCAAATAGTTCCGGTCCGGCCCTGTCTGAACCAATTGCTCCGCGCCCAATCCGACACGGCCGCCGGCACTGGGTGAGTGACGGGGTCCACGTGAGCCGCCCTACTCCTCGACGACCAAAACCTCGGATTCTAGGCGTTGTTCAAGAGCATCGCCCTGCGGCCCGGTCCGCGTGACAGTCACCTCTCCTCGCCACAGGCCCGGCTGAAAACCGCCCGCCGGCTTTTTCCGACCCGCATAGTTGAAAACAAATTGATTGTTTTTTTCTATTTCCACGCTGTTTTCCACAAAGAGCGCCCCTTCGGGATCAAGAATTTTGAAGGACCAACGGTCACCCCTTAAGGCCCCAAACAGCTTGGCCGTTAGGACCAGGGCTGGCGCTTGAGCGGGAAGTTCCTGGCGCGCTACGGACCCACCCCATATGGTCGCCATGTCCGGCACCCCATCGCCAAAGACGGCCCCGATGAGGGAAAAGGGCTCATAGGCATTGACCGCCTCAGACTCCCACAGCCCCGGCGTCTCCTCGCCGCAGGGCGCGGCAATGGGCTGGCCGTCGTAGGGGTCCATGGCCTCCCCGTCCTTAAAGAGGTTGAAGTGCAGATGGGGAAATTGGGTTTTCCCCGACAGGCCGACCCGCCCCAAGGGCTCCCCCGCCGCCACCGCATCGCCCGGGCCAACGGTCAAAGAGCCTTGCGCCATATGGCAATATTGGCTCTGCCAGCCGTCCCCGTGGTCGATGAGCAGGCCGTTGCCGCATTCCCGGCCCGCGTCAAAGTCGGGCGCCTCAGCCCCCAAGACATGGTCCGGCTCCCCGTCTCGCACCCGGGTCACCTCCCCATCGGCGGCCGCCAGTACATCCACCCCCTCGGCCATCTGCGCCAAGGAAGACAGCACAAAGTCCGTGCCCTGGTGTCCCTCCTGAGCCCGGATGCCGCAGGCAAAATCCGCCCGCGCCGCGTCGCCGCCCCGGTTCGCATAGCGCGCCACCCAGCAGCTCGTGCCCAGCGTACAGTCCAGGGGCAACTGCAGAACCGGCGCCCCCTCGGCAGCGGACTGCGCCCGCGCCATCCCGGTCACGGCCCCCGCCAACCCAAACGTCAGCAAGATCCCGAGCACAAATAAAAGAGTGATTTTTTTCACGAAAAGAGCTTTCCAAAAGGGCGGCTAGCGCGCGCTGAGGGTTAGGGTTTTAAAGCCACCGTCTTGCCCTTAAAGGCGCAGAGGTCGATGACCACGCAAGACGGACAGTCGGGCTTGCGAGCCTTGCAGGTATAGCGGCCGTGCAGGATCAGCCAGTGATGGGCGTGCAGCTTGCGGTCCTCGGGCACCACCTTCTCCAGCTTCAGCTCCACCTCAAGCACGTTCTTGCCCGGCGCCAGGCCGGTGCGGTTGCCGACCCGGAAGATATGGGTGTCCACGGCGATGGTCGGGTGCCCATAGGCGATGTTGAGCACCACATTGGCGGTCTTGCGCCCCACCCCCGGCAGCTTCTCCAGCTCGGCCCGGTCTTGCGGGATCTCGCCCCCATAGTCCTCCAGCAGCATGCGCGACAGGCCCATCACGTTCTTGGCCTTGGTGTTAAAAAGCCCGATGGTCTTGATGTGATGCTTCAAGCGGGCCTCGCCCAGGGCCAGCATCTTTTCCGGGCTATCCGCTTCCTGAAAGAGGCCCTTGGTGGCCTTATTGACCCCCACGTCCGTGGCCTGAGCCGAGAGCACCACCGCCACCAGCAAGGTATAGGGGTTCACATAGTTCAGCTCCCCCTCCGGCTCGGGCATGCTAGCCGCCAGGCGATCGAAAAACACAATACGATCCGCTTTTTTCATGGCCCCCAAAATAGGCACGCCACCCGCAAATAAACAGCCCAAAGATGGGCGCGCAGGGCCCGCGGCCCTTGGTTAACCAAATTGGAGTGGGGGCCGCGCCCTTAGCTAAGCCAACCCCAACGCACCGCGCGGGCTTCACCGATTGCTCATGTTAATGTGACTGGCAAGACAGTAGGATAGAGCCACCTAACGATAGCGAGGCGTTAACGGGGTGTGCGGTCGGCTATGGCTGCCGGATGCCCCTTAAGCATATAAATAACGGGAAAGGCCCCACCATGGCATCGGCGACCAGCTCCCCCCTTCGGCCCCTTTTCATAGCGTCCCTGGCGGCCGTGGTTTTGCTGTGGGACAGCGGCACACCCGCCCAAGCTCAAGAACAAGCACCCCTGCCCGACTACGTGATCGAGGAATTCGGCGCGCCCCCCGCCGTGCCCGAAGGCCCCCTGGCCGAGGCGGTTGCAAATGCCATCCAGGTGGCTTTCGTCGAGAGCATGGAGCAAAACGCCTGGGGCCCGGATCAGACCCTCGCCCTGGACGAGATCGCCAACTCCCAGGACCCCCGGGTGGCCTGGATCGTCAGCGACATGCTGCGCTTCGTCTCGGACCCCGAGCTGCACGCCACCCTGGGCCTGACCGCCTACAAGCTCCTGGAGATGGACCTCATCGAGGGCGACCCCTGGGAGATCGTGATCAACCACCTCATGGCCTGGGACATCCCCGAGCCCCCCGGCTATCTGGATGTGAAGCAAACGGTCTATACCGCCGTGGTGCCCGAGTGGGACAAGATCATCGTCGACGGGGATGTGGACTGGCGCCACGTTACCTGGGGCGGCGTGCTCATCGACGATCGGCCCTATGACGAGACCGACGAGCTCTGCCACTGCATCCCCGCCATCGACAATCCGGAGGTCACCTCTGCCGAGGAGGCCACCTGGCTGAAGGACGAGGACATCGTCTTTGGCATTGGCGTGAATGGGGAATACCGGGCCTATCCCCGGCGCATCATGGAGGTGCGCGAGATGGTGAACGACACCCTGGGCGGCCGGGATCTGGGCATCCCCTACTGCACGCTGTGCGGCGCGGCCCAGGCCTATTTCACCGACCGCCTGCCCGATGGGATAGAGCGGCCGGTCCTGCGCACCTCGGGCCTTTTGATCCGCTCCAACAAGGTCATGTACGACGTGAACACCTATTCCGTCTTCGACACCTTCCGGGGCAACGCGGTCACCGGGCCGCTGGCCGAAAAAGGCCTAAAGCTCGAGCAGGCCAGCGTGGTCACCACCGATTGGGGCACCTGGAAAAAGGCCCATCCCGAGACCACCGTGCTGATCGAGGCCGATGCGCTGGGCCGGGATCCGGACCTGCGCAACACCCGCGACGCCGACGGCCCCATCTTCCCCATCGGCGATGTGGACCCACGCCTGCCCGTCCACGAGGACGTGATCGGGGCGGTTGCCGCCTCAGGAAAACCCATCGCGTTCCAGCGGAGCAAGGCCTATCTCGCCCTCAAAAACGGCGAAGAAGTCGCCTTCGAAAACATCCGCCTCACCCTGGAAGCGGGCGGCATCCGCGCCACCGACACCGACGGCACCGACCTGGGCAGTCATGAGGCGTTTTGGTTCGCCTGGTCCCAGTTCTATCCGGACACGGAGTTGTGGAAGGGGTGAGGGTTTTTCTCCAACCGCCTAAGGCCTGCTGATCAGCAGCTTGATCCCCGCGAAGGTGAAGAAGGCACCCAGCGTCGCTTGGATGCCCCGGCGCGCCTTGCCATAGAGGCGAAGCATGATCGGCGTGGAAAAGGCAATCGCATAGATCACATGGATCAAGATCGAGAGGAGGAAGGTCCCTAGGACGATGGCAAATCCGACCCAGAGCGGCGCGCCATCTTGCAGGCCCAGGGAAATGATCGCAATCCACGCCAGCGCGGCCTTGGGATTGGTCATCTGAATAATGTAACCCCGCACCATGTACCCCGTCGGCGTCCGCCGGCCGCCCGCGAGCTCTTTGGCCTCGATATCATGCCTGGACATCGCCGACCTGAACGACTTGAAGGCAAGCCACAGCAGATAGAGCCCACCGCAAATCTTGATCACGATCAGGGCCGATGCATAGCTTGCGAGCAAAGCCGAAAGGCCGGCGACCGTCAAAACCGCCCAGGTGAAAGACCCGGTCGCAACCCCCAGGGCCAGGGCAATGCCCGACGAGCGCCCCACGCTCATGGAAGTACCCATCACCGCGAGAATGTTCGGCCCAGGACTGGCGATGGCCAGCAAGAACGCCGAATAGGCAAGAAGAATCCCGGGAAGATAGATGGCAAAGTCCTGCATGGCGAGCCCCTCATGACGCAAATGTTCTTGTATTGTTCCATTTATGTCGACCATTGGCAAGCTCGAGGCGGCGCACCATCAAAGGGCCACGACAACCCTCCACGACCGGTCCGATTGAAAAGGGCTTGGGACCGCAAGGGATTCACCCCAGACCCTTATCGCCCAAAAAAATCGGCGAAGAGATCGCCGTCGAAAACATCCGCCTCACCCTAGACGCCGTCGGCATGCGCGCCACCGACGCCAACGGGGGCGATCTGGGCAGCCACGAAGCCTTCTGGTTCGCCTGGTCCCAGTTCTATCCGGACACCGAACTGTGGAAGGGGTGATGGGGGTATAGATCCATGCAGACACAGTTAGCCTGCAATAAGGAGCCTACGATCAATACTGCCGTGCCTTGTAGTCCTATATGTCATGTGCCGAAAACAACAGATCATAGGAGCGCCTTTCCAGAATGACCGGATTGGCAAGAGAGTTGTCGTTAGCTGCGCCCGCAAATAACTGCGCAATTAAATGCTTGTTCGAGCATTTAATCGACTTTCATTGCTTCAGTGGGGCAGCGCCATTTAGTCGGGCGAAACCGATTAGACTACATCGCAGTCTGAACGGCTGTACAGTCGTCATATAATTAAAGATGAGCAAGATAGAAGGGTTCAGGCTAGGTAAAGTGAGGTGCTTCTGAAATCTCACGCCCCTATTTGAAGCATTTTCCATCGCAACGCCTAATAAGAACTTCGGGGCGTACCAGAATTCATTGGCATTCGGATAGAGATTTCTTATTCAGAAATATTGTCGTTCGATTTGTTCTCAAGCTCAAGAACCACTAATGACTCTATCCGTCTCTGAGCCAAAGCATCCTCTATCTTTTTAGATTGTGTATGAATCAAGCTAATCAGCTCCTCAAGCAGCCGCTGCAAATCTTCCCGAGCAGACTGATCTCCTTCCCTTACTTTGCCAATAACCGGAATCAACGATAATTCGTGTTTTCGTACGGCTCGATTTTCCAACGCGTCATAAGTCGCCGCTGCGCGTGCAAAAGACACCAAATTCTTTGAGTTTGACATCAACTGATCAATGCCAACAGCCACTGCTATTGCGATACCTATGATCTGAGAATGCTTCTCACCCACACCCGCCGCCACAGCAATAGCGCCAAATATTGCAATCGCTTTTAAAATGTATGCAAGAACTTTTCGCCAAGTCTCCGAAAACTCTGCCTTTTTCTTGCTCTTGCGAATAGCCTCAATATTTCTTTCAAAAGCCTTTTGCGCATATTCTATAGGGTCTGCTTCTTTCATTGCTTTTATTCTAGCCTTGATCAGCCATCAGCTGACTCGTCGATTCCCCTCTATCTAGCACAATCCTGTATATTTCAGTTGGAACACCCGGCTCCGATACTTCGATCTCAATTCCCCCGTCGTGCCCAAGAAAAGCATCTGGTGGAGCATGTATCGTGAATTGTTGACCATC
This sequence comes from Pseudomonadota bacterium, assembly GCA_039028695.1. Classification (GTDB taxonomy): domain Bacteria; phylum Pseudomonadota; class Alphaproteobacteria; order Kiloniellales; family Kiloniellaceae; genus JANQKX01. Next base: position 16,747 of record JBCCHN010000002.1, on the reverse strand, counting down.
GGCGAGATCATTGATTACACCACATTCAGGGCATTCACGGAATTCTGGGGGGTCAGGAGGGCGAACGAAACACTTTATGCCCACCCTTGCCAGCGACCGGGTATTAATAGAGAAAGTGCGCGATTCGCCGACACGGATCGGCGCAGTAGATCCACTAAGCTTCGCCATGATCGCCTCCACCTCAAGCTGTTCCAACTACTATTTCTGCAAAGAAACCTGGGCGCGTCAATGGTCTTTACTGTATATGAACAATATATGCACAAATCCGATAGGTTTCAAATCCGTCACAATGCCACTACCATACATCGGTCTGACCTTATCGAAAGCTGCTTCTTGGAAATCTTACCCATGAGTCTCATATCGCTAATGAGAAACCGCTACAAACTTTCCTGCGCATTACCTAGAAACTTAGTAGGGAGTCCGGATGGTGGCGAAGGGACGCTTTGGAGTCCCGCGGTCACAGCAATGTCACCTGCACTCGAATAACCGGTAAGAGCAGTGTGCAACCGGCCCTTCGACGGATCAAATCTCGACGTTCTCAGAGATTGTAGAAACACCTTCGAGATCGATGCCCAGCTAGCGCAGCGAACAATCCATCTTTGTGTGCCCCAAAAGAAGTTGCAGTGCCTTCAGATTGCAAGTCTTCTTGTAGATCTCGGCCGCTTTCGTTCTGCGCTCCGAGTTTGTGCCAAAGGCGCTTGTCACCAGGCCTTCTGGTTTGCCTGGTCCCAAATCTATCCCAACACGGAGCTATGGAAGGGGTGAAGGGGGAATTCTTCATCCCGCATTCTTAGAACCAGCCTAACCGGCACCAAAAAGGTCCAATTCAATTTTTCCCAAGAGCCAACCAAATGGAAAGCTTTGATCTAATCCACAAGCCGAGCATTCGATCCGCTCACCTATGAAAAATCGGGGTGCATCTGTTTTGCGCACACGCATACGCTCCCCGCACCAGCTGCACTCCAAAAGATCCCCCAGAGAATTGCGCACGAAGCGTGTAATATTCGCGTTTCCTGAAGAAAAGAGCGCTTCATAGGTGCCCAACGAGGTAAAAAGCATCCAATTCCTATAGGGACGTGCAATTTTCGTCATGCGGTTACAAAGAGCAATCTGCATCAAAGCAAGGAAGAGCAGGACCATTGCAATTTGCAAATAAGTGCCACCAGAATAAACATCATTATCACTTGGATTCTTGAAAATGAGATTCAGATTATAATTGGCCGTACGTATTTGCCGATTTTCTGTTGTCAGGTGTGTGGCCACGTCAAAAAGGCTAGCTAGACCTGAATCGACCTTCCGGTCGAATATAACTTTATAAACCACTTCTGCTTCCAAGATAGTTGGATCGGGGCAAACAATGGCCATTGCTTCAGATAGCACTCGCTTGGTCGCAGCCTCATCTAGTTCGTTGCGGTTCAATAGATTGGCAGCATCAGATCTAAACTTGGCAAAAAAGGCCGTTTCATCGGCGCACATTTGTGCAGCAAGCAACATACCCTCTTTAAACGGCTTACGAAGTAATGCGAAAGCAACGACAAATTTACGTTTCTCCAACATGCACAATGCTTCATAAACGAAATTGAGCATATCAGAGTAAAGCGCTAAGGTCAGGTGATTGACAACCGCCCGGCGCTCGACTTCGCCCCGTCCAGAATCAGCTAGGAAATCGAGAACGTGGGAACTTTGCCGTAGGTTTTCAATTTCACCTTCGGCAAGATCGACGCTGACACCATGCACCCCCGCAAGCTGAAGCTGCTTGAGCAATCCCCTCATGAGATCATATAGGTGAAAGCAGAACTCGTGGCGCGCGCGGTACTGTACAGGTATGTGCCTCAGCCTTTCGGTATCTATAACTCCAATCGGCTTCATTGCAGAAACTCCCAGTAGAGTTTCTTATATTTATTACAAATTTTCCTGAGTCGTTTAGCAAATTTGTTCGGACAATTCACAAACACGTTCGTTACCGGTTCAGAGTTCTCCAAAACATGTAGCAAAAAAGGCATTCCGAAACAGCGCTTCGGTTGGCGAAGGGCGACTTCGGCGGTGATGGAAACTGCTCCGGGAATCTGAACAGCAGATGGGGGTAGCTACCTTGTCGCACCCCCCCCTTATCGGCTTTACCAGGCGGGACAATCCCGCCTATGCTGGCGCCATGACCGACGCCCGAAACCCCCACGATCTCCCCGACAAGACTTCGGCATCTGCAACGGACTCGCTGGAAAGTAAATCGCCCTCCGGCGCTCCGGAGAATAGCCAGCTGGAGACGGGCCTCCTGTTTGATGCGGAGTTGACGCCGCATCGCAGTTTGGGGCCGCGGGGGTTTGTGATTTTGATGGGGGTGATTTGCGTTGTCAGTTTTGGGGCGGGGCTGGCCTTTTTTCTGGCCGGGGCCTGGCCGGTGATCGGCTTTATGGGGGTGGACGTTCTCTTGATCTATCTGGCCTTTAAGGTCAATTACCGTCAGGCGCGGATCATGGAGACCCTGCAGCTCAGCCGGGATACCTTGACCGTGCGGCGCATCGGCCAGCGGGGGCAGGTCAAGACCTACGAGTTTCAGCCCTATTGGCTGCAGGTCTTTCTGGAGGACACCAAGGCCGCGGAGAAGGAGCTGATCCTGCGCTCCCACGGGCGGAGCCTGAGGGTGGGCAGTTTCTTGGCGCCCCACGAGCGGGCGGAGCTGGCCACCGCCCTCAGCAAAGCCTTGGCCCGCGCCAATAGCACGGCCAACAGCCCTGCTTAAAAAAAGCCGCACCCAGGTCAGGATCTGATCTAACTTAGGACTCCGACCCCACTAATCCCCAGGCCGAGGTTCGGCCCCAAGCTCATAAGACGCGCCCAGAACGCCTTTAACAGGCCGTTCATGCGCCACATAGGCTCCGCTCGCTGCGCGGCGGCTTCAAGCGCCTGCTGGAAGCAAGGACGTTCAGGCCATTTTCTAGGAAAGGCCCAGAACGTCCTTCATGTCATAAAGGCCGGGCGGTTGGGCGGCGGCCCAGAGGGCGGCTTTGACGGCGCCTTCGGCGAAGACTTCCCGGCGGGCGGCTTTATGGGTGAGCTCCAGGCGCTCGCCGGCGCCGGCGAAGAGGACCGTATGCTCGCCGGGCACCTCGCCGCCGCGCAGGGTGGCAAAGCCGATGGTGCCTTCCTCGCGGGGGCCGGTGATGCCGTCGCGCACCTTGCGGGCCGCTTGCTCCAGAGAGATCCGGCGCCCGGCGGCGGCGGCCTCGCCCAGGGCCAGGGCGGTGCCCGAGGGGGCGTCCACCTTGTGGCGGTGGTGCATCTCCAAGACCTCGATGTCGTAGCTGGGATCCAGGGAGCGGGCGACCTGTTCGACGATCTGGAGCAGCAGGTTGACCCCCAGGCTCATGTTGGCGGCCTGGACCACTGGCGCGGTGGCGGCGGCGCCTTCGATGACCGCTTGCTGTTCGGGGGTCAGGCCCGTGGTGCCGGCCACCAGGGCGGTGCCCGTTTCGCCGGCCAGGCGGGCATGGGCGAGCGTCGCGGCGGGCGCGGTGAAATCCAGCACCCCGTCGCTGGCGGCGAAGAGGGCGGCCGGGTCGGCGCCCACGGTCAGGCCCAGATTGCCCGCCCCAATCAAAGTACCGATGTCCTGGCCGACGAGTCGGCTCTCCGGGGCCTCGGTGCCGCCGGCGATCTCGCAGTCGGGATTGTCGCGGATCGCGGTCAGGATCATACGACCCATGCGCCCGCCGCAGCCGACCACCCCCAGTTTGGTTTTTGCCCCTGGCTTAGAATCGGCCATGTCGTGTGCTCCCTTTGCCCTGTTCCCCGCGCTCGATCACCGGTTCCCCCTTTAGCATGCCCCCGGTCGTCCGTTAAGGCTCTTGAAGTCATCTTCAAGTCGTCGGCGAGTCATCCAATTTTTGAGTAAAACGAAAGCCCGGCGGCCATGAAGCCGATGGGGGCCGCCTAGTCCGTGAGGTCTTCCCAGAAGTCTTTGACTTTGCTGAAAAAGCCGTGGGATTCGGGATTGGTCTTGTGGTGTTCGCCTTCGTCGCGGAACTCGCGCAGCAGGTCCTTTTGGCGCTTGGTCAGGTTGACCGGGGTTTCCACGCCGACCTCCACGTACATGTCGCCCACGGCCTTGGTGCGCAGGACCGGCATGCCCTTGTTTTTCAAGCGAAATCTCTGGCCGGACTGGGTGCCGCCGGGGACCGTGACCTTGGCCCGGCCGCCGTCGATGACGGGCACCTCCACCGCGCCGCCGAGCGCCGCCGTGGTCATGGGAATGGGCACCTGACAGAAGATGTTGGCCCCGTCCCGCACGAAGATTTCATGGGGCGCCACTGACAGAAAAAGGTAGAGATCCCCCGGCGCCGCGCCGCGCAGGCCCGCCTCGCCCTCGCCGGACAGACGGATCCGGGTCCCATCCTCCACACCGGCGGGAATGTTGGCTTGCAGGGTTTTTTCCTTGTGCACGCGACCGGCGCCACTACAGATTTTGCAAGGGTTTTCAATGATCCGGCCCACGCCCTGACAGGTGGGACAGGTGCGCTCGATGGTGAAAAAACCCTGCTGCGCCCGAACCCGGCCGCGGCCCTGACAGCCCGGACAGGTCACGGGGGAGGAGTTCTTCTCCGCACCGCTGCCGTTGCAGGCCTCGCAGCTGACCGAGGTGGGAACCCGCAGCTGGGCAGTCTTGCCGTGAAAGGCTTCTTCTAATGTAATTTCAAGGTTATAGCGCAGGTCAGCGCCGCTTTGGGCCCGGCTGCCGCCGCGCCGCCCGCCCATGAAATCCCCGAACATCTCGTCGAAAATATCGGCGAAACCGGCCGCCCCACCGCCGAAGCCGCCCGCGCCTGGACCGGCGCCGCCGTTGGCAAAAGCCTCGTGGCCGAAACGATCATAGGTGGCTCGCTTGTCCTGGTCTTTCAGGACATCGTAGGCTTCGCTGATTTCCTTGAATCTTTGCTCCGCCGCCGCGTCGTCCGGATTGCGGTCCGGGTGGTATTGCATGGCCAACTTGCGATAGGCCTTCTTCAGCTCGTCGGCATTCGCCGAGCGGCCGACCCCGAGGGTTTCATAATAGTCTTGCTTGGCCATGGTCTGCTGTCACCAACCCGATTGCCCCGTTTGCGCTCTTTCGCCGCATATGATTGCCGCGTCCCCGCGCTACCCCCCAACGAGAACGGCCGCAACCTATGTTAAAGCTGCGGCCGCTTGCTGCTTATTTATGCGCTTTTGTCTTTTTTATCGTCGTCGACTTCCTCGAAATCCGCGTCGACCACACCATCATCGGCGGGACCGGATTGAGGCTGAGCATCGCCTTCGTCCGCGCCAGCGTCACCTTCACCAGCATAGAGGGCCTCGCCCACTTTCATGGAAGCTTGGGCCAAGGTCTGGAGGGCCGCTTGGATGGCCTCCACATCCTCGCCCTCGATGGCCGTCTTTGCTGCCGCAACAGCTTCCTCAGCGGCTGCTTTGTCTTCCGGAGCCACCTTGTCGCCCGCATCGGCGAGTGACTTTTCGGTCTGGTGGATCAAAGCTTCGCCTTGGTTGCGGGCCTCAACCAGCTCGCGGCGCTTTTTATCTTCTTCCGCATGCTCCTCGGCATCGCGAACCATCTTTTCGATGTCGTCGTCGCTAAGACCGCCCGAGGCTTGGATGCGTATGGCCTGCTCCTTGCCCGTTGCCTTGTCTTTGGCATTCACATTGACAATGCCGTTAGCGTCGATATCGAAGGTGACTTCGATTTGAGGGACACCACGAGGGGCCCCAGGGATACCGACAAGATCAAACTGTCCGAGCAACTTGTTGTCGGCCGCCATCTCGCGCTCACCCTGGAACACCCGGATGGTCACGGCCGTCTGATTGTCCTCGGCGGTAGAGAAGGTCTGGCTCTTTTTGGTGGGGATCGTGGTGTTGCGATCGATGAGCTTGGTCATCACGCCGCCCAGGGTTTCGATGCCCAGGGACAGCGGCGTCACGTCCAGCAGCAACACATCCTTGACGTCACCCTTGAGAACACCGCCTTGAATGGCCGCGCCCGAGGCAACGACCTCGTCCGGATTGACGCCCCGGTGGGGGTCCTTGCCGAAGAAGCTCTTGACCGTGTCATAGACCTTGGGCATGCGGGTCATGCCACCAACCAGAATGATCTCGTCCACCTCGCCAGGCGAGACTCCGGCGTCTTTCAAGGCTGCACGAACCGGCTTCATGGTGCGGTCCACCAAGTCTTCCACCAGGGCTTCGAGCTTGGCGCGGGTCAGCTTGATGTTTAGGTGCTTCGGCCCGGTGGCATCGGCGGTGATAAAGGGCAGGTTGATCTCGGTCTGGTTGGACGAGGACAGCTCGATCTTGGCCTTTTCCGCAGCTTCTTTTAGGCGCTGCAGGGCCAGCTTGTCCGATCGCAGATCGATGGTCTGCTCTTTTTTGAACTCGTCGGCCAAATAGTCGATGATCCGGGCGTCAAAATCCTCACCGCCTAAGAAGGTATCGCCATTGGTGGACTTAACCTCGAAGACACCGTCGCCAATTTCCAGGATAGAAATATCGAAGGTACCGCCGCCCAGGTCATAGACCGCGATGGTGCCGGCGCCATGTTTGTCCAAGCCATAGGCCAGGGCCGCCGCGGTCGGCTCGTTGATAATGCGCAGCACTTCCAAGCCGGCGATCTTGCCCGCGTCCTTGGTGGCTTGGCGCTGAGAATCGTTGAAGTAGGCGGGAACCGTAATGACCGCCTGGGTCACGTCCTCGCCCAGAAAACTCTCGGCGGTTTCCTTCATTTTTTGCAGGATAAATGCGGAAATCTGGCTCGGGCTATAGTTCTCCCCGCGCGCTTCCACCCAGGCATCGCCGGTATCGGACTTGGTGATCTTATAGGGCACCAGGTCCTTGTCCTTTTTGGTCAGGGGATCATCGAAACGCCGGCCAATGAGGCGCTTGATGGCAAAGAGGGTGTTTTCCGGGTTGGTAACCGCCTGGCGCTTGGCAGGCTGGCCCACAAGGCGTTCGCCCGATTCGGAAAATGCAACCATCGAAGGGGTGGTGCGGGCTCCTTCCGCATTTTCAATGACCTTGGCGTCTTTACCGTCCATGACGGCGACGCAGGAATTGGTCGTTCCTAGATCGATTCCGATAACTTTACTCATGTCGTTCCTCTCTTCAGCAGACCTCTTTCACGGCCTTTTCTCTCAAAGCACCGCGTGTCGGGCCCCTGTAAATGGATGATTTTGTTTAAAACCATATAGGCTCTGGGGGATATATAAGAAACGCCCTGCGGGCTGCAAGACAGTTAAATCAAGCTTTTGCGGGTTTTTAGCCATAAAAAGCGCCGGAATCAGGGATTTTGCCCGCCAAGACTTGCCGATAGCCTCCTCCGCCCCCATGATATCCTGGCAATAACCCCTTCGGCCTTGGCGTACAGCCACACCGATGGGTTAAAATTTGATCCGAAGGCGCCCTTTCAATGCCCCAAGATGGGATCTATTCAGCGATCAAGCTCGTTTTGGTGTTAACGGTCATGGCGGGTGCGGTTTTGACTGTCACCGCCGAATCGTATTTCAAAAACCCCGATCTGGGCTACGTGGGAACGGGTGCCACCGTTATCGCGGGGGCGCTATACTTTTTCTTCCGCTATTTGGGACGCCGGGAGGCGAAAAAACGATCATCTCCTAAAGGCGATTAGAATCAGCACCTCATGGTAATGTCTCTGGCGCAAGTCCAAAGCTCTCTTGACCTTAAGGAGGGCGTCCGCCTCTATCCTGGTCTCTTGGGGCGGGATCAACAGCTTGGCTTGAAAAAAGACATCGACGATCTCGCTGACCAAAGCCCCTATTTTCAGCCCATCATGCCGCGAACGGGCCGGCCCTTTTCCGTCACCATGACCAACGCAGGCCCCTTGGGTTGGGTATCTGACAAAGACGGCTATCGATATAGCCACCGTCACCCCGTCACTGGACAGCCTTGGCCGACCATTCCTAGCGCCCTGCTCAAGCTTTGGTCGGAGGTGACAAGCTGTGACGTCTTGCCCGAGTGTTGCCTGATCAACCGCTATGGTCGCAAGGAGGCCCGCATGGGGCTTCATCAGGATCGAGATGAAAAGACTTTCGATGCACCGGTGTTGTCGGTTTCCTTGGGAGACAGCGCCGTTTTCAGGGTTGGCAATACGACCCGCCACGGGCCGACACAGTCGGTTCGCCTAAACTCAGGCGATGTGATCCTGCTCTTTGGGCCGGGGCGTCTGCTCTTTCACGGGATCGACCGAATTCTTTTCGGATCCAGCACGCTCATTCCTGGCGGCGGCCGCCTTAATATCACCCTTCGGCGGGTAACACCCTTTGGCGACGAGGTTTGATCAACCTTTTGATGCGCTTGGTCCTGATTAGGCCTGCGTATCGATCTTGCTGCCAGGTGCCGGTACGTCTTCTGTCTGAGATGGGGCGGTACCTGCATCAACGGCTTTGGAAATGCCGACCCGCGCCGGCCGCAAAAGCCGGTCATGAAGGCGATAGCCTACCTGCACGACCTGCACCACCTTGCCCGGCGCCTGACTGGGGTCGGGTACTTCAAACAGGGCTTCATGGCTGTGGGGATCGAAACTGTGTCCGACCGGATCGATAACCTCGATTTTGTGGCGCTCAAAAACCGTCTGCAATTCCCGCGCGGTCATTTCCACCCCGGTCACAAGATTTTTGAGAGCCTCGTCCCCTTCCAGAGATTCCAACGGGACGGAAGACATGGCCCTTTCCAGATTATCGGCGACGGATAGCAGGTCCTTGATTAATGGAACTCCGGCATATTTGATGCCGTCTTCCCGCTCGCGGCGAGCACGGCTGCGGACATTCTCCGTTTCAGCAACCGCGCGCAAGAGCTGGTCCTTGAGGGACGCTACCTCCTCCTCAAGGCGCGCCACGTCTTCCAAAGCGAGGACCTCGCCATCCTTGGTATCCGCGTCCTGAGTTGCATGAGTGTTTGCTGCCCGATCGGCTCCGGAAGCCGCATCCTGATCTTCGACGCCCGCCGGCTGTTGATTCGCCACGCCGTCTCCGGCCTGCTCTTTTTCACTGTGCGCCATGTCCGGCTATCGCTCCTCTATCTTCATTATTCAACAAGGGACCGGGTTCTCTTGAGCCCTCGGCCCTCAATTTTTAACCGATAAGGCGGCTGATCATCTTTGAGGTGAAATCCACCATTGGAATGATCTTCGCGTAATTCAAGCGTGTCGGCCCAATCACCCCAACGGCGCCGACGATGTTTTGCTGTGAATTACTGTAGGGCGCAATCACAACCGAACAACCCGTGGCCCCGAAGAGCTGATTTTCCGATCCGATGAAGATCTGCACGCCCTGTGCGGAATCCGTCAGGTCCAAGAGGTGTGATAAGGCTTCCTTGGTTTCAAGAGCGGCGAAGATTTCTCGGATCCGCTCTAGATCCTCGATTGCCGTCACATCATCCAAAAGCTGCGCTTGACCGCGCACGATCAGAGCGCCCGCCTTCCCGCTGCCGGGCTCTTGAACATAGGTGGCAAGGCCCGCCTCGACGACCCGTGAGGTCAATTCGTTTAGTTGAGCCCGCTGGTTATTCAATTCCTCGGCAATTTCCGCCTTAGCCTCGTCAATTGTTCGGCCGATCAGGCGCGAGGAAAGGTAGTTTGACGCTTCCACCAAGGAAGCGGCGGGTAAACCCATTGGCACATCGATGAGGCGATTTTCAACCTGACCCGAGGCGGTAACCAATACCACCAAGGCACGGCCCGGCCCTAACGAGACGAACTCAATGTGTTTCAGGGGTTCGCTGGCCTTGGGCGCAACCACCAAACCGGCGCAGCGTGACAGCCCGGACACCATGCCGACGGCATCTTCCAGAACTTCGGGCATAGACTTGCCGGCGCCGGCGCATTGGCCCTCGATCTGGGCTTGTTCTTCCTGGGTGAGATTTCCCAACTCTAGCAGGCCGTCGACGAACATGCGCAGTCCCAGATCCGTAGGTAGGCGTCCGGCCGAAGTATGGGGCGAAAAGAGCAGCCCTAAATCTTCCAAATCCGCCATAACATTGCGGATGGTGGCAGGGGAAACCCCGATGCCCAAGCTGCGGGACAAAGTGCGCGAGCCAACGGGCTCACCTGTCTCCACATAAGATTCGACGATTCGACGGAACACTTCACGAGAGCGCTCGTTTAAATCGTTAATCTGCAGTGCCGAGGCAGATGAGGTCCGCGGTATTTTCATGGCTTTGGAAATGTAGGCACGGTGCCGGGTTGGGTCAACGCGCGCCTATCTATCCGACAAATCTGCAGGGGGACAAGTCGTTCTTGCCCGCCGCCGTTGCAATAACATGAATCTAGTTTCCTTCACCCCTGGACGACGGCAAAACCTTCAGCTAGCTTGCGGCCACGTCTGCAGACTCCGCTTCGCGTGGCGTCACCAACACCGGCTTTGATGTTCCAAATCGACATTTGAGGTATTTATGCGCCCTTCCGGCCGTGCCGTCGACGCGTTGCGTCCCATAACCTTAGAAACTGACGTCAATCGCTATGCGGAAGGATCCTGCCTGGTCAGCTTCGGGCATACGCGCGTGCTTTGTACAGCATCGGTTGGGACAACCCTGCCGCCGTGGCTCAGAAACTCTGGACGGGGATGGGTGACGGCCGAATACGGCATGTTGCCGCGCGCCACCCATACTCGGGGCGACCGGGAGGCGGCGCGGGGCAAACAATCAGGCCGGACCCAGGAAATTCAGCGTTTGATCGGCCGCGCCTTAAGGGCTGTAACAAATCTGGAAGGCTTTGGCGAACGGGTCATCAAGGTTGACTGCGACGTACTGCAGGCGGATGGGAGTACGCGTACGGCTGCCATAACGGGGGGCTATGTGGCGCTGGCACTGGCTTTTGCCCACCTGCAAAAAATTGGAGCCGTTGGAAAAAGTCCTTTATCCGATTCGGTTGCGGCCATTTCATGCGGCCTCTATTCCGGGGAAGCTGTGCTCGATTTGGATTACGACGAGGATTCCAACGCCCAGGCCGATGCCAATTTCGTTTTGACCGGTCGCGGCGGACTGGTCGAGGTCCAGGGAACCGCAGAGCAGGACCCCTTTACCCGTGCCCAATTCGACCGTTTACTCGATTTGGCCGAACAAGGCGCCCGACACTTGGCTGACCTGCAAGCGCAGGCCTTGACCAGCACATAAAGTGCCCATGCGCCGTTGGACACCAGGAAAGGAATTGGTTCTCGCCAGCCACAACCCAGGCAAGGTGCGGGAAATTGCTGAGCTCTTGAAGGACTTTGACCTGCAGGTGTTGTCCGCAGGCGACTTGGGTCTGCCGGAACCGGAGGAAACGGGCACAACCTTTGCAGAGAACGCCGCGCTGAAAGCTCATGCCGCTGCGCAGGGATCGGGCAAAGCCGCCTTGGCAGATGATTCCGGCTTGTGCGTGAACGCACTTGATGGGGCGCCCGGGATCTATTCCGCTCGTTGGGCCGGCCCTGAGAAATCTTTCGATCTGGCCATGAACAAAGTTGAAGAGGCCCTGGCCGGCAAGGACGACCGCCGCGCCTATTTTATCTGCCATCTCTGCCTGGCCTGGCCGGACGGAGCCGCTGTCGGCATGGAGGGGCGGATCGACGGAAACTTGACTTGGCCGCCGCGAGGCAAATTGGGGTTCGGTTACGATCCCATCTTTGTGCCCGAGGGCCACGACGTGACCTTCGGCGAAATGGAACCGGACGCCAAACATGCCATGAGCCACCGTGCCCGCGCCTTTGAGCAACTTGTGGATCACGTCTTCCAGGCGCCGCCTTCTTAGGCTGATGAGATGATCTCCCTTTCCCCACAAGAGAGCCCGGACCCGGGCTTTGGCCTTTACGTTCATTGGCCTTTTTGCTTGGCCAAGTGCCCCTATTGCGACTTCAACAGTCACGTCCGCGAAGCAGTCGACCATCGGAAATGGGCCAGGGCGCTGATTTCGGAACTGGATCACTATGCCCACGTGCTCGAGGGCAAAGGTCCGCGCCACTTGACTTCCATCTTTTTTGGCGGCGGCACACCCTCGCTTATGGAACCGGAAAGCGTTGCGGCTGTAATTGAGGCGGCCCAGGGCCACTGGTCTAGCGATCCGGACTTGGAGATCACCTTAGAGGCCAACCCGACCTCCAGCGAGGCCGAGCGTTTTCAAGCCTTTGCGCAAGCCGGGGTCAATCGCCTTTCCATCGGTGTTCAGTCTCTAGACAACGAAGCCCTTAGGTTTCTCGGCCGACAGCACAGCGCCACAGAGGCAAGGGCCGCGGTGGACTTAGCCCGGCAAACCGTTCAACGGTTTTCCTTCGACATGATCTATGCCCGCCCGGGCCAGGACTTACAGAACTGGAAAAAGGAACTCGCTACGGCCTTGGCCCTGGGTCCGGCCCACATATCTCTCTATCAGCTGACCATCGAATCCGGTACCGCCTTTGAATTGGAATTTCGCCGCGGCGATTTTACCCTGCCCCCAGAGGATGAAGCCTCGGCATTTTTCGATGAGACACGCGCTTTACTGGATTCGCAAGGCTTGCCGGCCTATGAGGTGTCCAATCACGCGCGACCCGGTGAGGCCTGCCGGCATAATCTCACCTACTGGCGCTATGGGGACTACGTGGGCATTGGACCGGGTGCCCATGGCCGCCTCACCACCGGACTGGGAAAGATCTCTACCCGGCAGCACCGGCTGCCGGAAAGCTGGCTGGATGCGGTGTCTCGCCAGGGCCACGCCACGACCCGGCGACAGATTTTATCGCGCAAGGAACGGCTTGATGAGTTGGTGATGATGGGTTTGCGCCTTTCCGAAGGCATCCCCACGAACACTTTTGTGCGCGAGACCGGACAGACCATGGAAACCTGTCTCTCTCATGACCGGCTGAACAATCTGTGTTCAGCCGGTCTCCTAGATCACTCGTCTGATCGACTAAGAGCGACAAATACCGGTCTGTCTGTGTTGGATAGCGTATTGGCCTACCTGCTGATCGATGAAAACCCTACATCCGCTGCGGTAGGTCAAAATTAACAGACTGATCCGTTTATTTTTTCATTAGTTGATGAGCGGCTGGAAGGTGGTCGGTGCTGCCTCAAGGGTCCGAAAGCCGTTGCGGCGCATCTCCAAAACCGCCAAGGCCCGTTCCACTCGGCCATCCGGCAAGAACCGGAAGATACCATCAATGCCGGAAAACCCATTGGGATTCGTCAGGGTTTCCACGTCATAGCGCGCGACCTCTTCATTGTTTTCGGCCAGACGGGCCAAAATTGCGGCCAGCGCCACCGCGTCGTAGGCTAGACTCACCACTCGGGGCGGCCCCTCTTGAAAAGTCTCCTGGTAGCGAGAGGCGAAGCCTTGCCAAAGCTCAGGAGCCGGTGCCGCAAACCAGCCACCCTGCAATGTGGGCTCATTGCCTAAGCTGGGATCGTTCCACAGGGAGGTTCCAAGGAACTGCACTTCCGCCGGATCCACATCGTAAAAGGCCAAAAGGGGTGCCAAGGTCAGCAATTGATTGCCGCCCTCGGCCAACAGCAAGGCCTCAAAATCGGGGGGACCCAAGGTCTCTTTATCTTCAAGGCGCTCCAGAGCCAATTTGGAGGCCTCGTCGTCGCTTTCCTCCAAGAGGGCGCGCTCTTCTAAAAGCTCTTTGTTGCGTTGGTCATAGTTGGCCAGAACTTTTACCTCTTCGGACACGTCCGTGGCACTGGGGTCGTAAAAGCCCACCCGCTTCAGTTCGGCACCATTCTGCTCCACCGTTTCGCGCATGGCCTGTACCACGCGAGATCCATAAGCCGTGCTGGGCACCAGGGTTGCATAAAATTGAAGGCCTCGCCGGCTTGCGAAATCAACGACTCGCTCGACCTGGATTTGGGGTGCAATGCCCATCACAAAAACACTGGGCGCCGCCACTGCCAGGTTATTGGAAAAAGTAATAATCGGCACATTAAAGAGGGCTGCTTCCTCGGCCACCGCCCCGACAGAGGAGGAGAATAGTGGCCCCAGGATTAGATTCACTCCCTGCTCTAGCACCGACCGCGCCGCCGCGCGGGCCGCTTCCGTTTGGCCCGCGGTGTCTCGCACGATGAGGGTGAAGTCTTCACCCGCGATGTCAAAGAGAGCCAATTCCGCCGCCCGCAGCATGGCTTGCCCCACCTGGGCTTGGGGCCCGCTCAAGGGCAACAGCAAGCCAACCTTGGTTTTCCCGTCCAGGGGAATCCCCAAGACATCAAGCGCCACCAAGGGCGAGCCATCGCCGGCGTCCGGCGTGGCATCGGGCGTCGGTTCAGGGGCTGTGGCGGCTGGCCCTGCCTCGGTTCCACCGCTGCTCTGGCAAGCGCTTAAGCCGACCGCTAAGATCAGGATCGCCAGTCCGCTGACCGAGCTGGACCTTCTTGAGGCGACAACTTGGCGAATAAGGTATTTGATGCGTAAAAGCACCCCCGAATGACAAGACGAAAGATATGACATCGGACAATCCCCCAGTGTCGATGGCGTTGCCAACCGACCAATCCCGACCCAAAAGTCAAAGAGCCGAAACCAAATCATTGGCGTCGGGCCTTTATCTTGTTGCCACGCCCATCGGAAATTTGAAAGACCTGACTTTCCGTGCCCATGAAGTTCTAACCTCTGCCACCGTGATTGCCTGCGAAGATACCCGCGTGTCTCGCAAGCTGCTTTCCGCCTATGGCATATCCACTCCGACCCTATCCTATCATGAACACAACGCGGCCCGGATCGGCCCTCAACTTATTAAGCGCATTAAAAATGGCGAGGCTGTGGCACTGGTCAGCGACGCGGGAACCCCTATGGTCTCCGACCCGGGCTACAGGCTGATGCAAGACGCCTTATCCGCATCATTGCCCGTCACCACGCTGCCGGGCCCTTGCGCCGTCATCGCCGGATTGTGCCTGTCCGGCTTGCCCAGTGACCGTTTCCTTTTCGCTGGTTTTTTGCCCAACAAGAAAGGTGCCCGTCAGCGCGCCCTGGCGGAGCTAGCGGCGGTTCCCGCCACCTTGGTATTTTTCGAGTCTCCCCAAAGAATACAGACATGTTTGTCCGATATGGCAGAAATTCTCGGCAACCGCCCGGCCGCCGTGGTCCGCGAGATCACTAAGAAATTTGAGGACTGCCGCCGCGGCGCCTTAACGGAACTCGCCACCCATTACCTTCAAGCTGGGCCACCTAAAGGAGAACTGGTGGTGGTTGTCGGGGGCGCTGCAAAAGAAAGCCGATCAACATCAGAAAAGGATCTGGATCAGATGCTAAGCGAGGCTCTCCAATCCCATTCCACAAAAGACGCAGCGGCCCTAGTGGCAGCGCGATGCGGCTTACCAAAACGCGGGCTTTACGAACGTGCCCTTGCCTTAAAAACAAACAGAAGAAAAGAATAGTCTGTTTATAAATGCCTCACGCTGACTCAAATCGGCAAAAGTCTTTCAGACGGGGCCGCCGAGCGGAATGGCTGGCCATGTGGTGGTTGCGATTTAAGGGCTATCGGGTCATCGCGCGAAATTTTAAAACACCGGTTGGCGAGATTGACATGGTTGCGCGACGCGGGCGCCTGATTGCCATTATCGAAGTCAAAATTCGCAATTCGAGAGCCGAGGCCCTTTCGGCTATCACCCCCCGACAACAGGATCGAATCATCCGCGCAACGCAAATTTTTTTGCAGCAAAGACCTGAACTGGCCGACAGCACCCCGCGGTTCGATGCCATGTTCATCTCTCCTGGGTCTTTGCCGATCCATATCCAAGATGCATGGCGCTTGCCATAGGTTTTCAAAAAATTCATACTGTAGAATAGGTTATTTGGGGTTTCTCTTTTCTTGTTGGAAAAGTGGGGGGAAAACAATTGTTAAAATTCACAGAAAAGCTCCGCCCAGCGGCGGTTGCTTTAAGCTTATCTGCTCTCATCGCCATGATGGGCACATCGGCCTGTACCCCCATCGGTGCAGCAGTGGGCGCGGGGGCGATGGCGGCAACCTCTACTCAAAAGGAAAAGGGGGTCGACGGGGTCATCAGCGACACTCAGATTCGCTTGGAGATCAATCACCTGTGGTTCCAATCCAGTGAAACGGTTTTTCGCGAAGTGGGGCTTGAGGTTCAAGAAGGGCGGGTTCTGCTCACGGGGCACGTGGAAGACCCGGACGTACGCCTGAAAGCCGTGCAGTTGGCCTGGAAAGCTGATGGTGTACGTGAAGTGATCAACGAAATCGAAGTGGGTGACGATGAGTCCATCGAGGATCTGGCCCATGACTATTGGATCACCGCCCAATTAAACACCGCATTGTTGCTGGATCAGGACGTCAGTTCCATCGATTTTTCCATCGATACGGTCAATCAGGTTGTTTACCTGATGGGCGTGGCCCAAAATGACGCCGAATTGGAGCGGGTGATCGGACACGCCAAGTCTATTTCCCATGTACGCCGGGTTGTCAGCCACGTCCGGGTCAAGGGTCAGTCCGCGGATCAGTCGTCGCCCGCGACTTAAACTGAGGCGCCACGAACTTCATCGCGGCCCTCCATTTTCCGCGGGAGGCACCCCACGCGATGGCCGCCACGGGCGTAATTGAACGCGACGACCTGGTCCGCGAGCTTGGCCAGCTGGGGCGCCTTGCCGACGGTGACATTCCCATCGGCGAGGCAGCTCTTTTGTTGGCAGCCTGGGATCGTCCGCGGGTTCCCCTGGAGCGTTACCGGGATCATTTGGATCGCTTAAGCCGCAACGCCCAAGAAGCCCTTATAGATATAAGCTCCCGCAGCCAAAGCCCCATTAGCGGCG
>JBCCHN010000001.1:0-140499 GCA_039028695.1 Pseudomonadota bacterium | reverse complement strand
GGCTGGGCCCCGGCGTTATTTTAACTCTAGTACCGGATACGGTACCCTGGGCTATGCTCTTCCTGCCGCCATGGGGGCCAAGCTGGCGGCGCCAGATCAGCCGGTGATTGGGCTGATCGGTGATGGCGGTATCCAATTTACCATCGGCGAATTAGCAACGGCTGTAGAGCTGAAGCTTCCCTTGCCCATCGTGCTCTGGAACAACAGCGGCTATGGCGAGATCAAGCGCTACATGGTCGAACGGGATATCCCCACCATCGGCGTGGATATCTATACGCCCGATTTTCAGACTATTGCGCGGGGGTTCGGCTGTAAGGCTGTCAAAGTCGAGTCCTTCGACCATATGAAGGAGCAATTACGAAGGGCTGTCGAATCCGACCGACCGACCATTCTTGAAATCGATGACCACGCTGTTGCAAATTGGTAGCGCGGTAGGCGCGAGCGAGGACTTTCAGACTCACCAAGCATTGGGCCTAAACTCGAACACTCATGGCTTGTCGCTAGGCGGCTTTTCAGTCATGGGCGGCATCAATATCTGGTGCATCACATGTTGAGACGAGCCCGAGAGACTGGCCCGATACCTTAAGTTTAGATTTGTTGGGATCGCTTTGAATCGAATGTCACTTATTGGCTATTACTTTCCTACCAACCTGGCGCGTTAGTCAGGCTGGGTTACACCCAGGAGTGACCAACCCCACTTGGGGCCCCAAAACCAAGCCTGCGATTCATGAGGATTTCGATCTGACGGATTGTGTCAAGACGGGACATGCCCTGTCTCGTCAGCACTTCGACCTGCCGCAATTTTAGAATAATTTCCTCTGGCTTGGATCTTTTTTTGGCAGCTCTCTTCCTGCCTCTCTTATAAAACCAGGTCGGACCCAATCTTTGGGGGAGGATCAGTTCTTCAAAACCATAGAACAAGATTTGTCCTTCTGTTTAAAACAGATTCAAAGCACGTGCGGCCGTTTTCCATTCTTGCAGGCGCTCAGTGACTTCGGATGAGCTTTCTTTCGCGACCGCATCGACAATCAGATTTAGCGCTGCCGTAATGGCGACCGTCGACTCAAGGAAAAGGCCGCTGCGGGTGCTGGCATGGATTACCAAATCTGTATGGTTTTTGGCCCAGTGGCACATCTCGTCGGTCACGATCACCAATTTCCGGTCCGTCTCGTTGCATAACTTTGCCAAGACCGGCGCCTCACGGGCATAGGCGACCACGTCAATCAGTATGAGGCATTCATTTGACGCCTTTTTCGGGCTCCGAGAGCGGCCCAGCCATTCTGCTAACATGCCGTCATGGGCGGCAAGAAACCTGACATCACCGCGCGCCAATGCCAGGCGGCGGGCGCAATCCTCGGCCACGCCTCTGACCGTCTGAAATCCGGTCACATAGACCCTGTCCGATTGGGTTATCGCTTGAACCAATCTGCTCCAGATGGGTGAAGCACACTGACGGTAAACCTCACGTATTGCGTCAAGCTCCATATCCAGAACTTCCGAATAGGGTTTGGGTACCTCCAAGTTTCCGGAAGCGACCTCTTTGAGCAGTTCTCTGTTGATCAGCTGATTGCGACGCTCACGCTTGAGCCCACGCATGCCCTCATAGCCCAAACGGCGCAGCAGGCGGCTGACAGTAACTTCGCTGACACCGACCTTTTCAGCAAGGGACGCGCCAGTCTCGAAACTCAAATCACCGATATTCAGCCGCATGTATTGCGCAACCTGAGCTTCGAGATTGGAGAGCTCCGGCAATACCGCGTCCAATTGCTCTTCGAGCGTGGGAAATTCACATTGCAGGAACGAGGAAAAACCTTCTTTCATGTGCACCTTTAAACAAAAAATGTTAGAAATATTTCACTACTTGATTAAGACAGAAAACTTACATAAGATCAACTCCGCAAACCAGAAAAGGATCCGGTTGATGCGTAATGTTCCCGATCGGAAAGATCCTATTCTCGACAGTGGAGGAGGACAGCCAATGCAAAACAAATCAATTTCCAAAAAGTTGCGGGGATGCGCGAAAGCCTCGGTATTGGGGCTCGCGATGGTTTGGGGTGGAATTGCCCTTTCGGGACCGGCCCACGCCGAGGGCCAACTTAACATTTACAACTGGGGCGACTACATAAATCCGGACGTCCTGACCCGTTTCACTGAAGACACCGGTATTGAGGTGACGTTGGATACCTATGGAACCAACGAAGAGCTGCTCGCGAAAATCCAGTCAGGGGCAACCGGTTACGACATTGTTTTCCCATCTGTCCATATGCGCGACATCATGCAAAAACTGGATCTCTTACACGATGCCAAGGTGAACACCTTAGAGGGCTTTGAGAATATCGATCCCGCCAACAAGCGATCACTCGTCGACCCGGACAGTTCCTATTGCCTGCCTTACGCTTGGGGTGCTGTTGGTATCTTCTACAATAAGGACGAGGCGGGCGAGATCAAAACCTGGGATGACTTCTTTGCCCTGCCGGATAAGGGCAAAAAGATCACAATGCTGGACGATTTGCGCGAAACCATTGGTGTCGCCCTAATCAAGAACGGGAATTCCGTGAATTCGACCGACAGCGACGAGTTGAAAGAGGCGGAAGCCTGGTTGCTTGAACGCAAGGATAAGATCTCAGCCTTTTCCTACGACATCGTCTCTCTCGTGCAATCAGGCGATATTGCCGCGGCTCACTGGTATGTGGGAGCCACGCTTTATACTCTCGAGGAACCGGATAAGCTCGGTTTTGTGATCCCGGAAGAAGGCGCGACCATGTATCAGGAAGATATTTGCGTCTTAAAGGATGCGCCCAACAAGGATAGCGCCATCGCGTTTATGGAATTCTACATGCAGCCGGAAATCGCTGCACTGAACACCCTGCAACAGGTGAACGGCACCGCGAACATGCCGGCGCGGGACCTTCTACCGGAAGAACTGAAAGCCAACCCCAACACCAACCCATCGCCGGAGGTTGTGGAAAAGCTGCAGATTTTTGAGGATTTGGGCAACGATCTGCGCAAGTACAATCGCGTTTGGACCAAGGTTAAAACAGCCCAGTAATCGACCCGTGAACCGAATGCTTTCGATTGCTGAAGTAAAGGGCGCGGTAAAGCAATTTGCCGCGCCCGAAGGCGGTTTCATCAAGGCCCTTGACGGGATTTCCCTGGAAATTCAGCATCGACAGTTTG
Source organism: Pseudomonadota bacterium (assembly GCA_039028695.1). Taxonomy (GTDB): domain Bacteria; phylum Pseudomonadota; class Alphaproteobacteria; order Kiloniellales; family Kiloniellaceae; genus JANQKX01. The sequence goes on along the minus strand of JBCCHN010000001.1, from coordinate 137,322 downwards.
TCACCCTGCTCGGGCCCTCGGGTTGCGGCAAGACGACTTTGCTCAAGGCCATTAGCGGCTTTGAGGATCTAGATGCAGGCGAGGTAATGATCGCTGGCGAGACGATGACCGGCGTCCCGCCCCACCGCCGCCCCGTCAATACGGTTTTTCAGAACTACGCCCTTTTTCCCCATCTGACAGTCGGCGACAACGTGGGCTATGGCCTGGATGTAGCAGGCGTTGCTCGGGATGAAAGGGACCAGCGGGTTTATGAAGCCCTGGAACGGGTCGGACTTGGCGGTTTTGACCGACGCAAGCCACGTCAACTTTCCGGGGGACAACAGCAGCGGGTCGCCTTGGCTAGGGCGATCATCAACCGGCCAAAACTTTTGCTGTTGGACGAGCCCCTTTCGGCGCTGGATCGAAATCTGCGCCAGACCATGCAACTGGAACTCAAAAGCCTGCAACACGATTTGGGCATTTGTTTTTTATTCGTTACCCATGATCAAGAAGAAGCCTTGACCATGTCTGATCAAATCGTCGTTCTCAACAAAGGACGAATTGAACAGATCGGGCCGCCGGAGGAGCTCTATCATCATCCGGCGACTCCCTTTGTGGCTCAGTTTATTGGAGATGGCAGCTTATTCAGTGGTACCATCCAATTGACCTGTGACGCTGGTCCGGCTCTAGTGACCGAGGATGGCCTTTCTTTTCCTGTTGGCAAAGAGGCCCACGTCGGGGAAGCAGCTACTTTGCTACTGCGACCTGAACACCTAAATATTGCGGCCCAAATCCCCAATGGAGATTGGGCTTGTTTGGCAGCTGAGCTAGAGCAAACTGTGTTCTTCGGCGCCACGCGCAAATATGTTTGTCGCCTGTCCAATGGTACGACCATTGCCGCAACGCCAACGGAAAACGGCGACGGCCAGCTGCCTCACGCTGCACCCGGCGAGAAATTGCAATTGATATACCGCCGCGACGCACCGCATCTGATTCGAGGGCCAAGCCATGGCGCGTAAAGGGGACAAGCGCCGCCTGGCCGTCTTGCTTTCGCCAGCTACGTTATTTTTGGGCATTTTCTTTCTTGGCCCTCTGGCCATCATGATCCTCTATAGCTTCTTGGAGCCGGGTCTCTACGGTGGGGTGGAGTGGAACTTTTACCATTGGAATTATGGTCGCATTTTGGGCTGGGCCGACGGGGAGTGGGAAGATTTTGATCCGGTTTATGTGGACATCTTTTTGCGTTCGGTTCGTCTGGCATTTACAAATGTACTGATTACTTTGGTGATTTGCTATCCGGCCGCTCTTTGGGTCACCGGCCTACCGGCGCGTTGGCGCACCTTTGTCGTCTTTATAATTACACTGCCTTTTTTCGTAAGCTTGGTTGTGCGGCTTTTCTGTTGGGTCTTGATCTTACGCCCCAGTGGGTTCTTGAGCACCACCTTGATTGGCCTTGGGATCATAGATGAGCCGATCGATATCATCTTCACGGAAACCGCCGTGCTCATCGGAATGGCCTATATCCTTTTGCCCTTCATGTTCTTGCCCATTTACGCCAGCATTGAAAAATTGGACCGCTCTTTATTGCAGGCTTCTTCGGATTTGGGCGCTAAACCCCGCCAAACCTTTTTTCGAGTGACGCTGCCATTGACATTGCCTGGCATAGCCGCTGGCGCCGTTCTTGTCTTCATCCCCAGCCTTGGCAACTTTATCGTTCCCGATCTGTTGGGCGGCGCAAAGGTGGTGATGATCGGCAATCTTGTTGAACAGCAATTCCTATCGGCTCGAAATTGGCCGTTCGGCGCGGCGCTTTCGGTCATGGTCATGCTGGTTATGTTTTCTTTGATAATTATCTACATTAGGCGCCTCGGACGCTCAGAGGTGAGCCAATGATGAAGCCGCTGACCAAACGCCTGTTAAGTGTCTATGGGATCTGCTTCCTAATCTTCGTTTATGCTCCGATCATGATTGTGGTGATCTATTCCTTCAATAGCCACCCGATTAACATGATGGTTTGGAAGGATTTCACGCTCGATTGGTATTGGTCGATCTTTGGTTATCCAACCAGGCTCACCGAACAAACACTCTATGTGGAATCAACGGATCAATTGCTTGCTGCGGTAAAAAACAGCCTCATTGTCGCTGGCAGTACGACCGCATTCTCCACAATCTTGGGCACCATGACGGCCCTGGCGATCTACCGCTATCGTTTTCGCATGCAGCCTTTCTACCAAGGCCTGCTATACATGCCGATGGTCATGCCCGACATAGTTCTGGGAATTGCGCTCCTGGTCTTTTTCGTCACCTTCAGTGTGAAGCTAGGCCTTATGTCCATCATTGTTGGCCATTGCACCTTCTTGATTTCATATGTCTTCGTGGTTGTCAGCGCGCGCCTAGCTGGGATGGACGACACGCTGGAGCAAGCCTCCGCCGACCTTGGCGCGGGGCCTTTGGTCACCTTTCGGCGGGTGACCCTGCCGCAAATCCTGCCGGGCGTCATCGGCGGGGCCTTGCTTGCCTTTATCATCTCTATGGATGATCTGGTGATAACCTATTTTATTGCCGGTGTAGATTCCACGACCCTGCCGGTCTTCATTTACGGCATGTTGAGGCGCGGTGTGAAACCGGAGATCAATGCCATTGCCACGCTGATGCTGGCTTTTTCGTTCTTGATCGCCTCGCTTGGTCTCTACTTGCGCGGCCGGAATTAAGGAGCAGTCCATGGCAAAAATGCGCGGACGTCAACTCGGCCTGCCATTTCCGGGCACCACGGGGCGGCACAATGCCATAACTGATGTGCCGGGCGTCGAAGTGGGATTTTGCACCCGTATTGACGGCGATGACCCCTTGGTCCAGGGCCAGGGACCGGTGAGAAGCGGCGTAACGGCAATCTTGCCTCTGGGCCGCCTGCCGGAGCCCCAGCCGGTCTGGGCCGGTATGTACGCCCTCAACGGCAATGGCGAGATGACGGGGACCCATTGGATCCGTGATGGCGGATATTTTGTGGGACCCCTTTGCATCACCAATACCCACAGTGTAGGGATCGTGCACCACGCAGCAACCAAGTGGATGATCCAAAACTATGCCGAGGCCTGGCAGGCAAATCACCTCTGGGCCATGCCGGTGGTGGCCGAGACCTATGACGGCGTCCTGAACGATATCAATGGCCAGCATATCACCGAGGCGGACGCGCTCGCCGCTCTTGACGCCGCGGCATCCGGCCCAGTCGCCGAGGGAAACGTAGGTGGCGGAACCGGTATGATTTGCTACGAATTCAAAGGCGGCACGGGAACCTCGTCCCGGTCCCTTACTCTAGATAATGAGGACTTTGTGGTGGGTGCTCTGGTGCAAGCCAATCACGGTATTCGGCCCTGGCTGAGAGTGTTGGGGCAACCGGTCGGTGAGGTGATAACCGAGGATCGTCTGCTAGCCTTTGAGCAAGGCTCGATCATTGTTGTGCTCGGCACCAATCTACCCATGGCACCGCACCAATTACAGCGGCTCGCTAAGCGGGCGGCTATCGGGGTCGGGCGCGGTGGCACACCGGGCGGCAACAATTCCGGTGACATCTTTCTTGCTTTCAGCACGGCCAACCGGGGCCCAATTCCCCAGCTGTCCGGGCCGAGGCAGTCTTGGGAAACAATCAATGACGAATTGTTCGACCCTATCTACCTAGCTGCAACCGAGGCTATTGAAGAGGCCATCGTCAATGCCCTACTTGCCGCCGAGGATATGACCACACTGCGCCCAGCTGGGAAAATCTGTCGAGCCATCGATCCCTCTCGGCTTCTCGCACTATTCGATAAGAGGTGATGTGACATGACCATACAAAGCTCTCTTGCTCCAAACTCCTGGGAGGCCCGAGATCTGCAAAGCATGCTGCACGGCTTTTCCCATTTAGGAACCTTGCAGGAAAAAGGCCCTGTCGTCATGACGCGTGGCGATGGCGTTTACGTCGAGGATGTCCATGGCAAACGTTACCTTGAGGGGAATTCCGGCCTGTGGAACATGGTCCTGGGCTTTGATCATCCTGCCTTGATCGAGGCGGCCTGCGATCAAATACGCAAGTTTCCCGCCTATCACACTTTTTTCGGCCGGGTCAGCGAACCTTCCGTCGCCTTGGCGGAGAAGATGATCGAAATTGCGCCGGTGCCGATGGGTAAAGTGTTTTTCACGAACTCGGGCTCCGAGGCCAACGACAGCATCGTCAAGATGTTGTGGATGATTAACCGGGGACGTGGGCGCCCGCACTGCCGCAAAATTCTTTCCCGCAAGAACGCCTACCATGGGGTTACGGGCTTGACAGCCAGCATGACCGGCAAGGACTACGTAGGTGCCTTTGGCTTGCCGCTGGACGGTTTTTTGTTCGCTGATTGCCCTCACTATTGGAGGTTTGGCAAGGAAGAAGAAACTGAAACAGATTTCTCCAAGCGCTGCGCGAAAAATCTGGAAGCGCAAATCCAAGCCGAGGATCCCGAGACCATTGCCGGGTTTTTCGCCGAACCGGTCATGGGCGCAGGTGGTGTCATCCCCCCGTCTGAAGGCTACTTTCAGGCTATTCAACCGGTCTTAAAAAAGTACGGCATACCCTTAATCGCTGATGAGGTCATTTGTGGATTTGGCCGAACGGGACGGCTTTGGGGCAGCCAAACCTATGGTATCGAACCTGACATCATCGTTGCCTCCAAGTGTATGACAGCAGGCTACTTCCCCATGGGCGCCATTTTGGTTTCCGACGACATTCACGATAGCTTGGTATCGGCAGCCGAGGAGTTTGAAGAGTTTCCCCACGGCTTCACCACGGGCGGACATCCCACCGGCTGTGCCATTGCCTTAAAAGCGATCGACATTATTTTGAATGACGGCGTCTATGACAATGTGGTCGCGATGTCGCCCAGCTTCCAAGAACAACTGCGCCGCTTCGAAAGCCACACCCACATTGGGGAGGCACGGGGCATAGGCCTCATGGGTGCTCTCGAAATCGTTTACGACAAAGCTGAAAAAAGCCCTTTCCCACCGGACCAGCCCGTTGCTGAACAGATAGCCAATGTGGCCCTGGAAAATGGCCTTATCTGCCGCCCTGTCGGCCAGTCTATCGTGGTGGCCCCACCTTTTATTATCACCCAAGATCAAATCGTGGAACTCTTTGACAAGCTTTCAAAAACCATCAAGCAGGTTTTGGGGTGACAGGAGAATGCCTTGTCCAGATACCAAATTACCACCGAAGATCTGAAGTACGCAGCAGAATTTAAAGCCAATCCGCTGGGCGTAGCCAGCCCCGGTCTGCAAAGGATCATGAACCTCCTGCGCGGAGGCCCAAAAGAGGGGAAATATGTCCTGATCGTGCAAGAGCCCTTCCGGCAATGGGTCCTGGGCCGCCTGCCGGCCGAGCGCGGTCAAGGGGTGGAGATTCTGAAAGATCAGCTCTTCACCGATTTGGCAGAAGCAGAATGGGAAGTCTTTAAGCGCCGTTGGCAGGCTCACGGCGGTCAAAACCTGGATCAGGAATTAGCATGACCCGCCTTCTCGGATATGCTGACCGGCTTAGCGTGGCGCCGGGCGAAAACCTAAAGGTCATGGTCAGCTGTGACGGGATTGAAAGTTACGACGTATCGCTCATTCGGGTCATCCAAGGCGATATCAATCCAGATGGTCCCGGTTACCAGGAGGAACGAATTGACATTGATCTGGGCGGCCCCTTCAACGGCCGCTACCAACCCATTCATACGGGCTCTTATGCTATTGTCGAGGATGCGGCCCCTTTGGCGGCCCTCGCTTCTATGGGTCTGCAAGCTTTTATCTGGCCAACCCTTCCAGGGCGTGGTGTGCAGACAATTATCTGCCGGGAAGACCCAGCGTCAAGCTTGGGCTTTCGCCTTTTTCTTGATAACGCAGGCGCGCTCTCCTTTGCTCTTTCTGGTCCCGGTCAAGAGCCGATTATAGTTTCGACGGATCAGCCCATATTGGCGGAACGATGGTATCTGGTTGGTGCTAGTTATGACGCAGGCTCGGGGCTCATCACGGTCCGGCAAATGCCGCTACGCTCCTCCCCCGGCGGCAATAGGGAATATAGCGCCTCCTATCAAGCCATCCCCGGTTTAAGCCAATCTGGTTGCACAGCACCTCTCCTCATCGCGGCCCGGCCGGCAAATGATTGGCCCGCAAGAGAACATTTCAATGGCCGTGTTGAGGCGCCGATGATCTTGTCACGGCCAATAACCGCAGAAGAATCGATGGGCCTTACTGCGGACAATGCCTCCGACCTGGTTGCCGCCTGGGACTTTTCCCATGGCATCTCCAGCGACCGCATATCAGACCTCTCGTCAAATCAATTGCACGGCCGCTTGGTCAACCTCCCGACGAGAGCCGTTCCCGGCCGACTCTGGAATGGTGATGAACACTGCTGGACCAAAAAACCGGAACATTACGGCGCGATCCATTTTCACGATGACGATCTTTACGATTGTGCCTGGGATACGGATTTTGAAGTGAAAATTCCGGAGGGAATGAGATCCGCCGTTTATGCTCTTCACCTGCAAGGAGATGGAGAGGACTACTACATTGCCTTTGCCGTGCGACCGCCGCGCGGGACTGTCACGGCGCCGGTTGCCTATCTCATGCCCACGGCCAGTTATTTGGCATACGCCAACAATCGGATTGGAATCGATGTCCCCGAAACAGAAATCGTTGCGGGTCGGCTTATCCAACTGAGCCCTCTTGATCTCTTTATGCAAGAGCACCCCGAGTTGGGACTCTGTTTTTATGATCTGCACAATGACGGCAGCGGCGTTTACTACTCTTCCCGGCTGCGTCCCATTGTTAATATGCAGCCCAAGCACATCGGGCATCTCGGCGGTGTGGGGTCCAATCTTTGGCAATTCAATGCGGACACCCACATCCTGGGCTGGCTCGAGCAGTTGGGCCAGCCTTTTGATGTGATAACCGATGAAGATCTCCAAAATGATGGCCTGGAGGCTCTCTCAGGGTATCGCGCGGTCATCACCGGGTCTCACCCAGAGTACTACAGTTTGGGCATGCTGGATGCCCTCGCGTCTTTTCAGGACCAAGGCGGCCGCCTTATGTACCTGGGTGGAAATGGCTTTTATTGGCGAGTGTCTTACCACCCGACCCTGCCGGGGGTCATCGAATGCCGCAAGTCCGAAGACGGCATCCGTGCCTTCGCTCCCAGGCCAGGCGAATTTTATGCCGGCTTCACCGGAGAATACACAGGTCTTTGGCGGAGAAATGGCCGCCCGCCCAACGAGTTAGTGGGCGTGGGAATGGTTTCGCAAGGTTTTGACATCTCAGCACCTTATGTCCGAACTGCGGCGAGTCATGATCTACGGGCAGCCTTCATTTTTGAAGGCGTGGAAGGCGACACCATTGGTGCCTTTGGACTTTCGGGCGGCGGCGCGGCTGGTCTAGAGCTGGATGCCGTTGATCATTCATTGGGAACGCCGCCCAATACATTGGTCCTCGCCTCTTCACGACGGCACACGGATCTCTATTTGATGACTCCTGAAGACATGAACGATCCCGCACCAGGCTTGGGCGGATCCGAAGCAGAGATTATTCGGGCGGACATGGTGTTTTTCGAAACCACAAGCGGTGGCGCAGTTTTCTCCACTGGCTCAATCGCCTGGGCTGGGAGCTTGCCCGACAACAACTTTGACAATCAAGTGGCCCAAATAACGACCAACGTACTCAATCGGTTTCTAGAACCTAAAGCCTTTGCAAAATTGGGATAAATTGTCGTTAAGCGGCAAAAGCATGCATTTTTAGAAGGCGCGGATAAATGTCTGGTTCTTGGGGAAGAGCGGGCACTGGAATAGCCGCAAAGTTCCGGCGAGTTTTAGCCATAACCCACCCTTGGGCGTTCTGAAGAGAAGGCCTAAGACGAACCCGATGCATTGCGCTTTGATTCGGCTGATCGCGCCGGGAAATCTCTTAAATCTGGCCAGGCTGGCCTAGTGATAACCTCACAAGCTACAACTAAATCTTGATGAATCTCGATCTTATTGTCACTTTATTGGTATCTAAGTGAACGGATTTTGCTCACTATAGGAATCTTAGAGTGCCGGTGAAGTACGTTGATGTTTATCCTTCGGAACCATTGCTGAACAGCGATGCGATGATGCGCCCTTCGGCGGCGGGGTTAATGTCTGTCCGCTATTTTCAAGCTGAGCCAGATTGCATGCCCGAGGAGGTGTTTGAGGAACATCACGTGCTATTAAATCTCCAGACAAAACCGCACCGGGTTCAGAATTGGCGCGACCGCGTGCTGCGGGATTTTACGTTCCACAAGGACGAGATCGTTGTTACGCCTGCGGGGATGCGCAGCGGTTGGCGGTGGTTTGGACGATCCGATGTGATAGTAATCACTTTAGATCCCGCAAAGGTGGAGCATTTTGCCCAATCCGAGCTGGGCATGCTGCTTGAGACACAGCAACTTCGCAGTATGCCCCAATTTGCGGATCCAGATCTTTGTGCAGCAGGGGTCATCCTAAGAGATGCACTTGAGGCTGACGATATGTCCTCGGCGGTCATGTTTGAGGCCATGAGCCGGGTGTTTCTAGTCAAGCTTCTCCAAAATTACGGTACTCGCCGTGCCGATGAGATTGAGCTCCATGCTCGCTTCACGTCCCAACACTACCGACGTGTTCTGGCTTATGTGCAGAACCGCCTGGAGCATACGATTACCGTTGACCAGCTTGCCGCCGAAGCGGGTATGAGCCCATCACATTTTTCCAGGGCTTTTAAGGAAACCCTTGGCTCGACACCCATGCAATATGTCATGGCCTATCGAATTGAGCAGGCGACGAAGATGATGGACGATAAGAGGCGTCCTCTAGGGGACATTGCTCTAACTTGCGGCTTTTCGGATCAAGCGCATTTCACCCGAAGCTTTAAGCAGATCGTGGGGCAAACCCCTCGGGCTTTTCGCGCAGCCCAAAAAGCCTAAGGCGGGATCTTTCAAAAATCGGGCAGTCCGATGCAAGTATTCTTGGCGTCAGCCGATAATATCTTTGTTCATCGAGCAAGCATTTTTTTCGACAGATCATGGGAGTTATCGGGATGAAAACCCTCGCCCTCACCACGGCCGCAGCTCTGTTGGCCTCCACTGCCGCCATCGCTCAGGTCGAAACCCGCGCCGTGACTTTCGATAACGAAGGCTCAACTCTCGCCGGTACGCTTTATCTGCCCGAAGAGCGCGGTGACGGGCCCTTGCCGACCGTTGTCGTCACCGGAGCCTGGACGTCCGTGCAAGAGCAAATGCCGGCAAACTACGCCCGCGAAATGGCCGAGCGCGGCTTTGCTGCTTTCACCTTTGATTTCCGCGGCTGGGGCAAGTCTGGCGATCTGCCAAACCATGTGCGTTTTGTTGAAAGTCCTGAGGCCAAGACCTCTGACATCAAAGCGGCGTTCGAATTCGTCGCAACTCTCTCCGAAGTGGATGCAGAACACATCAATGGACTTGGGATCTGTGCATCAGCCGGATACATGGTCGATGCTGTCTCTGGGAACCCTTTGGTTGACCGCCTTGGCCTGGTTGCGCCATGGCTGCAGAATGAAGAGATTGTCGAGGCGGTCTATGGCGGTAAAGAAGGGGTTTCCGGATTAATCCAAGAGTCCCAGGTGGCCGAAGCGGCCGGGGGCGACATTATTCCGGCCGCTGGCCCTGAAGGCGCAGAAGGTGTCCTGATGCCAATCGGCGGCTACTACTATGAACCCGACCGGGGTGCGATCCCGGAATATGATGACAAGTGGAACAATGCGGGCTGGGAAGGCTGGTTGACCTATCATCCTGCTGAGAATCCGCAGCGTCTGGACAAGCCGCTGGCTGTAGTGCACTCCGAGAGTGCAGCCATCCCTCAGGGTGTGCAGACCTTCCTTGCAGGATTTGCAGGCGAGGCAACAGCTCAATGGCTCGAAGACGTGACCCAGTTTGATTTCTACGACAATCCCGCAGATGTGACCCGTGCCGCAGATGTCGTCGCCGATCACTTCCGCGCCGGCCTCGATAACTGATCCATCAAATAGAGCGCCGGGCTATTGCGTCCGGCGCCCCATTCGGAGGCAACAAATGATCCGCACGTTTCTTGCAACCCTGACCATTGCTCTTTTCATGGGAAATGCCGCCATGGCCGGACAGGCAGAGATTAACCGCACTCTTACCGACATTGCCGCCGGAGCGGACCGGCATGATTGGGAGCGGGTGCGGGGGGCCTTCGCGGATAGGGTCACCAGCGATTACTCCAGCCTTTGGGGCGGAGAGCCCGTCACCCAGACCGCCGACGAGCTGGTCGCGGCTTGGGCCGGCTTTCTTCCCGGATTCGATACCACCCATCACATGGTCACGAACCACACGATCACGTCGATGACGGGAACCTCAGCGACTGCCGAAGCCGATTTCACCGCAACTCACCGCCTCGACGATGGCTTGTGGGTGCTAGGCGGTCGTTACACTTACGATCTTGAAAAACATAACGATCGCTGGGTGGTCAGCTCTATGACGATGACGGCCCTATGGGAAACAGGTGACCGCGGCCTTGTCGCCATCGCCGGCGAACGCGCCGCGGAGGCCGACTGATCTCCCAGCGACCTTCAAGCCTATAACCCTGCATCGTCGTTTTGTTTCTATATCAGCACTGATAAAGGTGACAGCCGTCCTTACCAAAGGCGCATCTTAGCAAAATTCCAAAGGCGACCTCATGGCAATACAACGAATCGCACTTGTGACGGGAGCCAATCGGGGCATTGGTAAAGAAGTGGCCCGCCAGCTGGCCCAGGATCATGGCTTGGATGTGTTGGTCGGCTCCCGTGATTTGGAAAGGGGACAAGCAGCGGCGAAACAGATCGGAAAGGACGCGGTGGCACTGCAATTGGATGTCTCCGATCAGGATTCGGTCACAGCCGCTTTTGCCCAAGTCGAAGAGGTGTTCGGTTGCCTAGATATCCTGGTGAACAATGCTGGCGTCGATTATGACACGGACCAGCGGATACATACCGTTGATCTCGTCCGTGTCCAACGCGCGTTTGGGACCAACCTTTTCGGCGCTTGGGCAACAACCATTGCTGCCGTACCGCTGCTCAAACGCGGCGAGGACGCCCGGATTGTTAATGTGTCTTCTGGTTCAGGAGCCTTGACAGGCATGTCCGCTGGGACGCCCGGTTATGGAATTTCCAAAGCGGCGCTCAATGCTCTGACCATAAAGACCGCGGTCGAGTTGAAACCCCACGGCATTCTGGTCAATGCCGTCTGCCCCGGTTGGGTAGATACCGACATGGGTGGCGGCGGCCGCCCGGTCTCTGAGGGCGCCGCGGGTATTGTCTGGGCAGCTACTTTACCAAGAAATGGCCCAACCGGTGGGTTCTTGCGCGATGGGGAAGCAATTGATTGGTAGGTTCTGGAACAACGCGGAGAAAACAATCAACTTCCTAACCCGTGCGGACTGGAGACTATTAATAGGGATGCCAAGAAAATTATGCGGTCGCTTGAGGTCCGACCCGAGGGTATTTAATGAGCCAACATCTATGTCCAGAATGAATTTCGTCACCTGCTTTGAGGTCTGTCTTGGGTCAAAAGCGGGAAGAATAGAGGGCCTTAAACGAGGGCTGCTGCGAAGGGTAGAGAAGACACCATCGAGGCCTGGGAGCAATCGCCGCGTATAGCCGGAAGCGAAAGTCTCGCAAGACGAACGAATTCATGTTATTGGAATTCCCATGGCGGCGTCAGCAAGTTCTAACGCTGCATCCGCAACGAATCTCAGCGCGTTCGTCAAATGATCAGCAATGCAGAATTGGTCGATCGACTTAGTCGGCTTCCCAGGATATCGCTGGCGCAGCTCCCAACGCCGATTCACGAGCTTAAGAACTTTCGCGACTTGCTCGATGGGCCGGACCTCTGGATGAAACGGGATGATTTGACAGGGCTAGAAGGAGGAGGGAACAAAACGCGGAAGCTAGAGTTTCTAGTTGGCGATGCAATCCAGTGCGGGTGCGATATGCTCGTCACTGTCGGCGCTATACAATCGAACCATACCCGGCAAACAGCCGCATCAGCAGCAAGAGCGGGCATGAAATGCGCTCTGCTCCATTGTGCATGGACGAAAGACGCTGGTCCAAACTATCGCCATGTCGGGAACATCTTGCTGAGCAACTTGATGGGAGCCGAGCTATATCTCGACGAGACTGACCGCCCGATTGAGGACCAAGGTCCACTTGATGAATTCATAAGCCATCTTCGCAACCAAGGTCATAGGCCGTATTTGATCCCAGGAGGGGCGTCAGAACATCCTCTCGGTAGTTTCGGCTACCTCAATTGCGCTGCAGAGTTGGCTGGTCAGGCGGATCAACTAGGCCTGCAATTCGACTATCTGGTTCATACAACGGGTTCGAGCAGCACGCAGGCCGGGCTAGTCGCCGGCTTTAAGGCACTGGGCCTCAACACGCGGGTTATCGGCGTGGCTGACGATGGCGAAACAAAGATTAAGAGCCGGCGGGTGCGGAATCTAGCGAATGACGCGCTCGGTGTTTTGGGGTTGCCGCCCTTGGTAACGACCGAAGATGTCGAGGTGATTGCCTCGAATGAGGCCGAATATGGTTACGCCGATGAGGCGATTAAAGACGCCATTCGCCTGATGGCGACGAAAGAAGGATTGATCGCCGATCCTGTCTATGAAGGCCGGGCCATTCGTGGGCTGCTCGACCTGAGCGCCTCAGGGCGTTTCGCGCCTGAAGACAAGGTGTTGCTCATGCACCTCGGCGGATCGCCAGCCATCCATGCCTATGCGAATCAATTTGGTGAGATTGAGTTGATTCCATTGGACGCTTAACAGAAACCATTTTTCCGACGCGACAAAGTAATTGTGCGCTCCGCGCCATCTTTCTTCATAAGAAGGGCAAAACACACATATTCGAACTCAGGGGCAAAGCCGATACCATCTGTACGACCGATGGACGGGTAGGCGGCACCGATAGCAGTGGTCATTCGACAGATGCGGGACCTGCATGCGCCATTCGCGAAAAAATCCCGAGAAGTCCCGGAGCCACACAACTGTCGAATGGGTTGCCGTTGTCACCTTTTGCGTAAGTGAGAAACTGTGCAAATGGATGAGAAGAGGATGGCACGTTGTTAGAATGAATAATGCCGCGCAGAGTGTGGGCAAACGACCGTTGCCTTTCTTCGCTCCAATCTTGATTCAGTTCGGTCTTTTGAGTGTGTTTCCCCGGACCTGTGAAGATTGTTACGCCTTCTTTGATCGTTTCCACCACGTCCAGGGTGTCCAGTTCTTCCGGGTCAACAGCAGTCGGATCGGTAGAGAGAATTACGAAGTCCGCCAATTTGCCGACTGCTAGTGACCCTTTTTGGTCTTCTTCGAAGTGCTGGTATGCAGGCCAGATGGTCATGGATTTAAGGGCTGTAATTACATCCACTCTTTGATTGGGCCCGAGGATATCACCGGATCTTGTCCGGCGAGTGACGGTCGCCGCAAGGACACGGATAGAATCGGGGAAGGCGACGGGCGCATCATGATGAGACCCGAAGCGCATTCCGCGTTTTACAAGCCAGCCCGTCGGAGAAATATTTTCAGCGTTAATCGGACCGACCGTGTGATCTCGGTGCCAGTCGCCCCAATAGAAAGTGTGCATAGGAAACAGTGAGGGGAACACTCCAAGAGCTTTGTAAGAATCAACTTGGTCTTCGCGCAGGAACTGGCCATGAATAAGGACTGGTCGTCGATCACCCCCGCCATATTTTGACCTTGCCGCCTCGATGCTGGAAATAAGGAGATCAGAGGCAGCTTCTCCATTGGCGTGAGTGATGATTTGTATGTCGTTCTCGTAGGCCCAATCTATTGCATCGAAAGTTTCCTCTTGGGTGGCAGCAGCATATCCCTTGTACCCCGGTTCGTAGTTGCCAACCGGATCGTAGTAAGGCCGATCGCGCCATGCGGTAAAGCCTTGCGGCGAACCGTCAATCGTCAGCTTCGCACCACCGACGCGCAGCCGGTTGGTGTAATTTCTGCTGCTGTGTTCCTTAATAAAGTTCCGATCTACGAGAACGTCCGGGTAAGTCACAATGTCGATATTGAAGCCGTCCTCGGCTGCGACCTTCTGCATGACCTTTACGGTTCCAGGCATTGATCGGCCTTCCTGCGCCGTAGTGTAACCAAATCGAGCCCAGAGATCAGCGCCTGCGGTCGCGAAAGCCTCGAAACCAGATGGGCCAAGATTAGCGAGTAACTTAACGATGGCTGCGATATGCGCTGTCTCCTCCAACACACCATCGGGTTCTCCATTTTCGAGCCGACGAATGATACCTCCAGATGGATCCTTTGTATCCGAGGTGTAACCAATGACCTCTAACGCTTTAGAGTTCGCAGATCCAAAATGACCGGACTGATGGACGATATAGACCGGAAAATCAGTAGAAACCGCATCCAGTTCTTCGCGGGTGGGATGGCGCAGTTCGGTGAGCTGTGCGGGGTCGTACCCAAACCCAATGATAAGGTTTACGTTTTCCACAGTGTGGGCGTTGGCCTCTATCCAGGTTCGTAGTGTGTCCTGCAGGCTGGTAATATCACGTACCTCCCCATCAGGTGGGGCGAGGAGGTTCGCTGACAGCGCCTGGAGGCCGCCCATCACAACGTGGCCGTGGCTGTCGACAAAACCAGGGAGGAGTGCACGGTCCCCTAGATCAATAATTTCTGTCTGGGCGTCTTTGTGACTCATCACCTCTTCTTCGCTTCCTACCGCTAGAATCCGCCCCTCCCTTACCGCCACGGCGTCGGCACGCATATTACCATCTTCCATCGTTATAATTGAACCGCCGAACCAGATTCTATCGGCTCCGTCCTGTGCCATAGCCATGGACGCCGCAAGTGTAAATCCGGCCGCAAGCAGGATGGTTTTTTTCATTGAGCCAAGTCCTTCTTTGTGAGCGCTGAGGAGGGATTAATTGAGAGTCTCATGAAGAGGTGCAGGTGACAAGCACACGGTCGGTCATGCGAGCCTATCACTCAATGCATCGGCCGTTTTGCAACCGCTTTGGACTTCCGACTTAGGTCAAAACGGCCCTACGGTGCTGGTATAATGGTTCGCCTGATTTTGGGTGGTTGCCGAAAGTCCAAATGACAACGCAGGCCGACCAATATTCGCACACGTCATAATAAAAAAAATGTCAGCCCAGAATGCTGCCTCCTAGGAACTGCAATTGCTTTTCAGTGTGTTATCAAATTTTTCAAAAACCTGAATCCTTATCGCATGTCATTTCTTGATGGTCGTCCGGACATAGTGACCGAGGCACTCAATGCTTTACCAGGTCGAAACCGACTGTCCGTCATCAAATTTTCTCGACCACCGTGCGATCGCGGGCGAGGGGGGTGGCAGGTCTCTGTGTCATCTTGGAGAAGATGATTTTAGGCGCTCAGACTCTATTTGAGCCAATTGCCAGGGGCCGGTAGCTTTCTCTAGCCTATTCCCTCTTTTTCATGGCGAAACCTGATTAGTTTCCCAATATTGGCGCAATGAGCCTTCAAAGAAGACGACTCAAGAGAATTCGATCGGATTGCTATACACCATTGCGTTCAATGAGGTGTGTTTCTTCTTTTTCAAAGACCAACTCTTCGCCAGACCAAGCCTTTAAACGTGACGTCAAATGGAATTCAGTGGCCGTGGCCTTTTGTTCGGAATAGGTCCAGATCTTTACAGACCAATCGTCGCGCGTAAACCGGGCGGTTTGCTCCATTGAGGCCTTGGCTGACAGTGGATCATCCGGATTGATAGTATACTGTCGGTCTGAGATATCGCTTAGGACAGTTCCGATTTCATCCAGTCGAAAATCTCCCACGGGGCCGAATACGCCGCCATCCAGAAAAAACCTATGGGTTACATCCCCGCTGGTCAGGTCAACGTGGACAGAGCGTTCCATAGAGCCTTTTCGCACGTTGGTCTTGCGCGCTGCCTCAGCAGAGGCCGTGGGTTCGGGCAAATCACGTGGGATTGTGTCTTGAGCGGGTGCTCTGCGCACCGGCAGGTGTAACGATGATGCGCCGGGGCGTAGTGTCAGAGTGACAGGCTTTGGAGATGGCCAGAGCACCGGCCAATAGGTTGAGGCGATCTGTACTACGAGACGATGTCCCGGCAGCATTCGGTGCCCGGTACCATAAAGCGGCACTTTGACCTGCATTTCCTTGGTCGGTGTGATGGGGGTTGGATCAACGTCGCTGATCCGATGGGTCAGGTTGCAAAAACCACGCGAAATCAGGGTTTGCGCACCGTCCGGAGCTTCGTCCACCAATAAGGCCGTCACAAAGCCTTGCGTCTGATCCGCAGAAACGACCAAGTCAAGGTGGGGTTGACCCAAAATGTCGGTGGGCTCGGACAGGGGAGGCGCCTTGAATTGCAAAGCTCCACCGGCATCAATTCGGCAATCCATCGCCATATCGCCCGGAATGCCGAATGAGCACATATCGCCGGCCGCCGCTCCGAAGGTTTGGGGCGGGCAGATCGACAATGCTGTGCCTTCGATGGCCGTTGCGTCCAGTGTCTGGTTGTTTAGCCAAAAAACCTGATCCGTCACATTGGGAGAAGGCCAGCGCGCCTCTTCGATCCAGTTCCCAGATCGATGCAGGTGTTTGCCGCTTGGTGCCACACTTTCTTGCAAGAAGAACCGCAGGGGCGGCTCATCCATGAGCCCGGTGTCCTTGCCTTTGAGGTAATGATCCCAAAACCGGATGACCTCATCGACGAAATCTGCCTTAGGGCCGGGAATGCCCTCATGCGGGTATAGATGCGCCCAAGGACCCATCAGCACTTTCACCGGTCCCTTGAGCTGTTCGGCGATGCGAAAGGGCGTGTCGCGGAACAAGTCCATCCAGCCACCGAAAAAATAGACTGGGACATCAACATCGGAATAGTTTTCGCAAATCGAGCCGCGCCTCCACATCTCATCGTGTGTTTGGTGCTCAAGCCACATGGCGGGCCAAAACTTTGCACCTTCCAGACGGTCGCGCCACTTATCGATCCAACGGTCTTCACCCACGATCTGCGGATCCGGCGGCATCGCATTATAGAGTTGCATAATTGAACCCCACCAAAAATTATCATTGGCAAGGCAGCCGCCGTAAAAATGGATGTCTTCGCGCCACCGATCGTCGGTGCCCATAACCGGGGCGATGGCTTTCAGCGCCGGAGGTCGGGTTGCCGCCACCTGAAAAGCGTTATAGGCGCCCCAGCTTTTACCAAACATGCCCACATTGCCATCGCACCAATCTTGCGCGGCGATCCATTGGACAATGTCATGGCCATCTTGTATCTCCTGATGGGAATATTCGTCTTCGGCCAGGCCGTCGCTGTCCCCATAACCTCTAATATCAACTCGAATCGAGGCGTAACCGGCTTTTGCAAAAAGCGGATGCATGCTTTCATCCCGCATTCGCGTACGGTCGCGGCGCCGATAGGGGATATATTCCAAGATACAGGGCATCGGTGTGGCTTTCGCCGCTTCCGGCAACCACAAACGCGCCGCAAGATTGGTGCCGTCCGGCATCGGAATCCAGACTGTTTCGATGACATTAATATGGCTCACAATTCAGCCCTTTCCCTATTATTCCGCGGTAACTAAGCGGTGCATTGAGGTAAAATGCCACGACCGTAAGCCCTTTTTTGGTTCGATTGCTGCCGGGCACTGGTCGTTTCTTAGGTAACCGTTTGCACGTTAACTGCTATGTCGCGAAAACATGATTCTATGCTATTTGAATTTGCCTCATAGTTAGAAGAGTTATTAAGTTTTGGCACCCTTTTTGTGACTAGATTGGTCGACTTTTATGATCGAGAAGTGGTTGGAAGAGCCACCTTTGTCCTCAAATTGATTCAGGCGGAGAAGGCAATTGGACCGCACCGCCAAGAGCCATAAGTCCGAAAGTCCGTTTTTTCGCGTTTCACAGGCGTTCTAATGGCGTTTCTCGTTGAGCTGAGTCCCAGTCGGCTGCGCAATTTATGCTCTAGTGAGCCGATATAGGCTGGGCAGTTCGACTAATCACCTTTCAACAGATCCTCATTGGCAGTAGCCGGACCGGGTAGTTTTAACCTAGAGGACGCTTTTCAATCTCATCCGCAACAACGGCATCAGCCTCGACTTCTACCAACCACTCCGGGTTGACGAAGCCGGAAACCTGCATGATCGTGTCGACGGGCTTTGCTTCACGACAAAACCTTGCACGAACATCTATTACGGCCTTCCAGTCGTCTATATTGGTGAGAATGATGCGGGTGCGCACGACATCGTGCCAACCAGTTCCTGCTCCCTCTAGTGCATCTCCGATGATCTCGAAAATCCGCTCAGCTTGGAGACCGGCATCGCCGACTCCAACGGTTTTCCCCTCAGCGTCTACAGGGGCTGTTCCACCGATTGTTACATAGGGGCCAACCCGGACAGCTCTCGAGAATCCAACGATTTCTTCCATTGGATTGCCATTTGATACTAGGTCACGTCTCATATCATTCATATCCGCAAAAACAATTCGTAATCTTGCGTATTTAGTTCAGAGATGCAATCAGCTGACAATCTGGGTTTTTCACTCTGGTTCCGCATCTGAAAGTTCCTGGTGAGCAGAACCGTTTAACAGATCCACCGAATCTGCCTGACAGGGAGCCGAAAACTTGCGATTTTCGCCCAAAAGCGGGTCCCCGCCAAAAAGTCCGCAAAAGGAGAGTGTTGACTCTAATTTGTGGCAAAGAGGCGAGGTTCCCTTGGTAACCGGCCAGTGATACAAACTACATAGGTATGGATGTTGATTGGGGAATTTCGGACAAGAGTAGGGTGAAGAACGCTGCTATCGGATCCTGGAAGATAAACCTGCGTTGCGGAGAGTCTGATTTGCGGATTATCCGAAACAGTCGAATGAAAGAAGGCAAGTTATGGACCTCGCAATTATCGGTGCCGCCGGTAGCTGCGGCCGTCAATTAGCTGCACAATTGTTAGATCGACGTGTCTTGCCACCGACGGCGCGACTTCAGTTGGTCGGGCATCATGGTGGGCGTAGCGAAGACGAACTCTGGGGCTTGCGCGCGGATCTTGAGGACGCCTTTGTTGATGATGCTCCTGCCATTGAATTGGTAAGCGATCCTTCCGCGATCGAGGCGGACATCGTCGTAATGCTGGCTGGCGCGACAGTATCCACCGACCCCAACGCTCCAGCCGATCGGACCCTTCTCGGGCGCGGCAACTATCGGCTCTTTTCAGTTTATGCGGATGCTTTGGGCAAGCGTGCTGGACCACCACCCATTGTCATTGTTCAATCAAACCCAGTCGAGCTTGGCGTTTGCGTGTTTGCCGAGCGTCTGGGTCGTCATCGCGTGCTGGGTGCCGGCGCTTGGTCTGATACCTTGCGGTTTCGTGCTGAAATCGCAGCAGAGCTCGGTGTCCGCCGCAACCAGGTTCATACCTATGTTCTTGGACAGCACGGTATCAACATGGTTCCCACCTGGAGCCAATTACATGTCAGGGGCGTTGATGTTGCCACTCTCGATGCCATGGTCCAGCGTACACGCGCGGGGCGACTTCTTTCCACTTACGCAGGCGAGCTGCGCACCGAGATGGCGCACATGTTGGAATTGGTTCGAAATCAAGATGTCCGTGCTGCCTATGAATTTGTGCAGTCTTTACCGGCTGATATTCGCATGGCGGTGAAACCGTTCTTTATTCACTATACGTCAGGCCGGACCACGGAAGTGGCCACGGCCCATGCCGTCGCCGAAATCGCCGCACCTCTAATCAGAGGAGAGCATAGAGTTCGGCCGGCGCAGGTCGCCCTTGATGGAGAGTGGCTCGGGTTATGTGGTGTGGTTGCCGCCCCTGTCTTGCTTGGATTGGAGGGATGGGAGAGTGTCTATCCCCTCGATTTGAATGAAGATGAGACAACCGCATTGGCCGCAGCGGCTCACGCAATCGAGATAGCGAATAGGCAAATCACATCTGCCCGGGAGACCTAACCTTGATCGATGAGTAGTGGCCGACTGGGCGAAAGGTGATAGACGGTTACTTTACGCGGAGTCCGCAACAAACCCTCAACATCGGAGAGTCCACTGTCGGCTAATTCTGACCCTCAGCTGCGAATTGGATTGATGCCCGCTTTAGCTTTAAAAGTGGAACCGATTTTATAGAATTACCAAAAGATTCAAGCCTGAGAAATCCGACTTTCGCGGTGCACGGGGGTTCTGATGGCGTGACCAGTTTCACTTAAGTGGTCCGATTGGTATCGCCAAAAAACGGTTGATTGATTCCCAACGAGATGGAAAGAGGCGCCAGGTAACAGGTGTCTGAGACAGAGCATCGAATTTAATACCAGTCAGCGATATCTATTCGCTTCTAATCCTTCGAAAGAAATTTCGGGCGTTCTGCCGGATACCAAATCTGCGACGGCTCGCCCCGATCCGCAGGCCATCGTCCAACCAAGAGTGCCATGTCCGGTATTCAAAAATAGATTTTCGTACTCCGTTGCGCCCAATACCGGCGTCCCGTCTGGCGTCATTGGGCGGAGCCCCGTCCAGTTTTTTGCCTCTGATAAATCCCCACCCATAGGGAAAAGATCGTTCACGACATGACGTACAGCGTCTGTTGCGTGTTTGCCGAGACGGTCATTGTAACCAATGATCTCGGCCTGTCCGGCAACGCGAATTCGATCTCCAAGCCGCGTAATTGCGACCTTATAGGTTTCATCCATTAACGTTGATTGCGGCGCAGCGTCGGGATCCGTAACTGGTAGTGTAATGGAATATCCCTTTACCGGATAGATAGGGAGCCGAATTCCTACCTTCCTCAGCAAAATCGCCGAATATGGCCCGAGGCAGCAAACAAAACGATCACCGGTCTCACTGCCATCGTCCGTTTCGACGGCAACGATTTTCCCATTTTCGACAATCAGGTCTCGGATTGAGACATTGTAATGGAAGGAAACTCCCAGTTTTTCCGTTTCCCGCGAAAGCTGGCTGGTGAACTTGCGGCAATCCCCCGTTCGATCACCAATTAATCGAAGCCCTCCAACAAATTTTTCAGCCACATGCGCTAAACCGGGTTCCGCGGTAACGCAGGCGTCGCGATCCAGAACCTCAAAAGGAGACCCAAATTCTCTTAACACGTCCTGGTCCAGCGCCGACGCTTCGAGCTGTTTTTCTGTGCGGAATAGCTGAAGTGTTCCCAATTCCCTCCGATCGAACTCAAGCGGCAGCTCGGCGCACAGGTCTGTCAGGGCGTCCCGGCTATAGTTTGAGATCCGCACCATTCGGCCTTTGTTGATGCGATAGCGGGACTCGTTGCAGTTGCCTAGCATCTTCAATCCCCAAGACCACATGGTCGGGCTGAGTATCGGCCAAATCATTAGAGGCCGATGCCGCATAACCAGCCACTTCAACGCCTTTTTGGGGATGCCCGGCGCGGCCCATGGTGAGGTCATTCCGTAAGATAACTCGCCGGCATTGGCAAAACTGGTTTCCATTCCCGCCTCACGCCGGCGATCGATCACCGTGACGCTCATGCCTTGTTTTGCCAAATAAAATGCCGTTGTCACACCGATTACACCTGCACCAAGTACAACTACCTTCATATGATGTCCGTCCTCATATTATTGGCAAGATGTTCGCCGTAATCTGAATCATAGGCAAATGGCTGGATCGTCGACTGCTTGGTCGCCTTCGATTTTGGTGGGACCAGTCAGCTTATTGCCAGTCGACGTTTTTGCTTAGTCTTCCTGTGTAGGCCCTGCAATCGGGCCGTAGAGTGCGGCATAATGATTGCTGTACCATGCCCAAACCCAATTACCGTAGTCGAAATGCCACCATTCACTGGGCAGGTTGGTGAACCCAGCCCGAACCATTGTTTCAAGCAGATCTTTTCTGCGTTCGGTCTGTAGCACTGGTACCGGCGCTGCTGTCCAGCTCCGCTCGCTGATTTCGTCAACTTCACTGCCCATGTCCAATAGCGTACCATCTGCGTCTGCCAATGTGACGTCTATGGCCCCGCCAGTGATGTGGGGGCTGGGGCATTGTGGATCGTCCGATGGGTGCGCCGCGAAAGTCAGAGTCTGAAGTTCGACTTCTTCGTCGCTCATTGTCGGGTTTGCCGATGCCACTTTTTCCCGAAAGCTGCTAAAAAGGAACTGCTGAATGGATTTCGGGCGCCAACCGTCAAGCAAAACCAGCCGATACCTTGAAGGCAGGTTTTGCGCCGCCCGGACCAGTCGCTCATAAACCCCTTCACGTACCCATATCTGCGGTAAGGCGCCTTTTAAGCCATGCAGATAGTACAGCGGTTGAGCGATCCAATATTCGCAGGTTGCAACCGGCACAAGCGGTTCATCGATTGTGCCGGCTGAGATGTATTGGGCAACATTCCAATCTAATGCCATCGGCTTGCCGACGCTCATGTTACATCAGCCTGGACGGCAACCAAGTGGTCAGTCCCGGTACCATGATTATTATCAGCAGCACAGTTAAAGCGACGGCAATAAAGGGCCAAATCGCAACAAAGAGGCGTGCGATATCGACTTTGCCGACGGCGGCGGCCACAAATACGCAAGCACCCATTGGAGGCGTGATTAACGCGATCGTGATATTGAGCGTCATAACGATTCCTAAATGCACTGGATCGACGCCTGCAATCTGTGCAACAGGCAGAATAATCGGCGTCAGCAAAAACAACGCCGAAACTTCTTCCATAAACATCCCCGTAATGAAGGTGACGCAGGAGATGGCGATTAGGGTTAGTACCGGGCTTTCTGCAAATGGCTGAAGCAGGCCCACAAATGCCGCGGGAGCATCGGCGTAGGCCAGCTGCCAGGACACGATGGACGAAATTGCGATGATGACGAATACCGCCGAAGTCAGAACCGCCGTTTCTCGAAGGGATACCCAGGCATCCCGAACGCTCAGGTTCTTGCTCCACAATCCCCAAATCAGCACGTACGCCACAGTAAGAGCGCCGGATTCTGTTGGGGTTACAATGCCAAGAACAATTCCGGCAACAATAATTACAGGCGCAATCAATGCAGGCAGAGCAACGTAGGCTGCGCAAGCGATTTCTCTGAGCTTGGCACGGCGTTGGTTTTTCTCCACCTTGTAGAGACGTGCATAGAGTACATTCATACCCATGAAGGCTGCACCAAGGGCAATCCCGGGGAGGATGCCTCCCAGGAACAGACTGCCAACGGAAGTACCGGTGATGCTGGCGTATAGGATCATGAAAATGGACGGGGGCACGATCGGGCCGATCAGCGAGCTTGCGGCGGTCAACCCAGCGGCATAGGTGCCGGGAAACCCTGCCTTGCGCATGCCGGGAATAAGCAGGGTACCTAGCGCTGAGGTATCAGCGACCGCAGACCCGTTGACGCCGGCAAAAAACACACTGGCCGTAACGTTCACATGTCCTAGGCCGCCTCGCAGGTGACCTACCAGGCGATCGGCAAATTGCAGCAGCCTTGGCGTCATTTGTCCGTTGTTCATGAGGTTGCCCGCCAGAATGAACAGTGGAATCGCCATGAGAGAGAAGACATCGATACCGCCGAACGCCTGTTGCGGCATGATCCGCGCCATCTGATCGAAACCAACAAAGGAAAAGCCCACAACGGCTGTTACCATCAGGCTCAGGAAGAGGGGGACACCCAATAGAACATGGATCAGCATTACCCCAAGCATTGTTGCGATCATGGATCAACCTCTATTTTCGGTTGTTTCAGAGCTTTTGGACCGTTCAACAAAGCCAGTACAAAAAGCAGGCCGAATCCGATCGGCATTAGGGTAACGGGAACGGATCGGGATACTTGTAAACCAGGCGTTTTAAAGAAACCCACTTGGCCAACATATTTGTAGGAGAACCAGGTCATTCCCCCCGCAAGCGTCAAAGTCAGTAGCCATTGATATAGGACAACGGTCTTGCGGATGGCATCCGGCACGCGGTTTTCCAAAACCGAAACCCGCATATGCCCGCCGTCCACCCAAACGGCCCCGACACCAATCATTGCGGCACCGATGATCACATAGCGTGCCAGTTCATCAAACCAGATCGGAGACGAACCCAGAAAGTAGCGCGAGCCCACACCGTATAGGATGAATAGAGTTACCCAAGCAATCAGGATAGCTGACACGCCTAATGTAAGGCGTGCCAACCAGGTTTGCACCGTGCGGATCATTGTTGCAGCAGCTCAGGTTTTCCCAAGTCCTTGAAGGCCGCTTCGATAAACGTCTGATCGATATCCTGATTTCGCAGCCATTCAATAAAGCTTGGCTGACCGATCTTCTGAAACTCAGCCAGTTGCTCGGTTGTCGGGTCAATAACCTCCATTCCATTTTCCTTCAGCCACTCGACCCGGCTTTCGACATTGGCCTGAACATTGTCGCGTGTCCTAGCGTTCGCTTCGACAATCGCCTCTTCTAAAACCTTCCGGTCTTCATCCGAGAGAGAGTCAAGCCAAGCGCCGTTGCCGACAAGAAACTGCATGGAATACTGAACGTTTGCGCGTGTCATGTAATTCTGCACTTCGTTGAGCGATCCCAGAATGATGTAGAGCGGTGGGTTCATCTGGCCTTCAACAACGCCGGTTTGCAACGCGGCATAGACCTCGGTCCACGGAACAGGTGTTCCGGATGCGCCCATGGCCTCATAAAGTGCGACTTGCGATGGGTCCATCGCACGGAACTTCATGCCTGCGAAATCTGCGGGCGAATGGATCGGCTTATTCGTGCTGGTAAAGGCAAGAAATCCGCCTTCTTCTACAACCGCCAGGATTTCGGACCCACCAGTGCGGTCGCTGAATGCTTGTTCCACCATTTTCCAGTATTCGCCCTCGTCAAAGAAAGTGCGGGCTTCTTCTGGACCGCTGAACATGAAAGGTGTGTTGGAGACAAAGCTTTCCGGCACGACCGGCGAAAGTCCTGCAAAGCTGGCGACGTTCAGCGAAGGCGTTGCCAGGGTGTTCTCCATACGCTCCTGCTCGCTACCAAGCTGGGAGTTCGGGAATAGCTCAATTTCGATGTCGGATTTTTCTTCGACAATCTCTTTTAGGTTTTCGGCAAAGTAGTGGACAGCATTCTTTTTCGCGTCCGGCGCGCCATTATAGCCTAGTTTTATTGCGTCTGCGTGTGCTGAAAAGGCAGTGCTCGCAAGCAGGACTGCTCCGGCAGCTAGAATTCCTAGTTTCACGACATTTTCCTTCCTGTTGCTTTCATTATGGCAGTGTGCCTTTCGCGCAACCTAGCCGATTGGGTATTCCTGGAATGGCAAGAGGCTGTTGAGAATGCGAATAGCCACAGTCCATCATCAGAATAGAAGGAATTTTAAATGTTAGCAATAGAACTTTTTTAAAAATATGTTATGAGTGTAACTTATTGTGCTCTTTTGCCTTTTGGGTGATACAGTATCGCAAGCGCGGCAAAAACACGTTCGGTGACATAGAAAAGCGGAGAATCCGGTGCAGGAAACTGATCTTTTTGCAGAAGCGATTGCACGGGGAGAAGATCGTCTCACACAAAAAGAGAAACGTATATCAGCCTATTTTTTGGCTCGCCCAGAAGCAATCTTGATCGAAACCAATTCCGAGATAGCACGTAAGCTCGGCATCAGCCCGATGACACTCACACGGTTTTACCGCAAGCTTGGATTCAGTGATTCAGCAGATGCCCGCAGCAAGAAAATTCAGAATACATATGGGCCAGACAGTTATCGGGTTGACCAACGATTTGAGACGAGCTTTTCAAGACCGCAATCCCAAGATTCTCAATTGGCCCTTGAATTGAGTCATGCATCGATCGACGCGGCCTTCTCGCTCCGCGACAGTGAACTTTGGCCCAAAGTCGTCGCGCATGTGGCTCTGTCTGATGCCGTGCACGTAACCGGGTTTCAGACCATGTACTACCTGGCCGACGGCTTTAGCCGCCGCCTGTCCTATTTGCGGGATCGCGTTCATCTTGTGGACGGTATTGACGGGGTCTATGCGGGGTTATTGCCCGCTTCGGGTGAAAAGGTGACCCTGATCATGATGGATGTGTTCCGGTATGGAGCGCAAGGGCCAATTCTCGCAAAGCTTGCCCGCGAGCGTGGCATGGATGTCATTATTTTTGCCGATGAATTCTGCGACTGGGCCAACGGGATAACTCCTTATGTGCTTCGCTATCCGGCAGAGACTCAGTTTTTCCTGGCCATGCCACAAGGTATCTCGACGGGATTGAACGTGCTGCTACAAGATGTCAGCGGCAAACTCGGTAAACGCGCTAAACAACGTGTCAAAAAGCTCTCTGAAGCACAGGATCACTTTGGGTTATTCTTGGATTAGCGCTCCAAAGTTAGATACGATTTCCTGTCATTCTCGTCCGGCTTACACCTAAAGCTGCCATGCCTGATCGAAGCATTTGACGGGCAAAAATGGCAAAGTCCTGAAATCATCTATATCATACGTAATGGATTACCGTGTCGCGGTTTACCGGCCCTAAATCCATTGGAAATACATCGATCAATCGGAGGCGATATGGTTTTTCAAGGTCTTGAGCAATTGCCATTCATTGGTGAAAAGAAAATCGAGGCGGTGCTGGCTTGGCGACCTCTCATCGACACGCTCGAAGATGCCATGATTGCCTTCTCGACAGGAAAGGTAGCCCAGCCAGTTCGACAGATGGTCTCGGTGCCAGGAGAAGATGGCATTATCGCCGCTATGCCGGCCGTCGGAGAGGCCATGGCAGTAAAGGTGGTCACCCTCTATCACTCGAATGCCGGTACGGACATACCGACCCACCAGGCGGTCATCCTGCTGTTCGACAAGTCCAACGGTTCGCCGATAGCGGTTCTGGATGGTCGCTTGATCACCGAGATGCGCACGGCCGCCGGTTCGGCTGCTGCCGCGCGAAAGCTCGCGGTTGACGATCCTAGTGTGGTGACAATTATGGGAAATGGCGTTCAGGCTCGCGCCCATGCCCTTGCGCTAGCCGAAGTTCGGCATTGGCAAGAATTGCGACTTTGGGCGCGGAACGAACAACACGGTAGATCTCTTGCGGCTGAGATCGGGGCGGTTTTCTGCCCCAACGCGGAACAGGCTGTGCGCGATGCAGACATCGTCGCCTGCACGACTTCTGCCAAAGAGCCTATCCTTGAAGGTGCTTGGCTGAAGCCAGGTGCTTTCGTGACTTCTGTTGGTTGGAACACATTGGATGGTCGAGAACTTGATGATGCCGCGATGTCCAATACGGTACTCGTCGAATCACGCGAGGCTGCGCTTAACCAGGCAGGTGACATCCGGGGGTCAGGGTGTTCTATCTTCGGCGAAATCGGCGAAGTCTACGCCGGATCCAAGATCGTACCTAAGGGAGAGACGGTGGTCTACGACTCGGTCGGGATCGCCATCATGGACACCGCTGCCGCTAAATTAGCATACGAGCTGTGCCAGAACGGCAACGGTTGAAACTTTGTACTCGAACCCCTCCGCTAGGGGTGATCAGCCGCGGAATTAAAAGGACAGTTATATACGTCGGTTATTGGGAGAATGGCTGACATCGCCAGTGCCGCAGGCTCAAGGCCTGTTGGTTGCCAATAGCGGTCTTTCGATGTTCTGGGGGAGCGCCCTAAAATCACGACTTTAACCCAAAGCTCGTAACGCAGCCTCATAGGGAACAATTAGGAAATACATTGTTCAGCCCCCCTTTGCTGACTTCCGCTATTTCCTTAGCTGTGATCTAGAGCGAAGCGAGCTGCGCCGGCTCCCAGGTCCTTGATGCCGAGGAACCCATGCAGGCTGGAAGGGTTGAGAGCGCTCTATCTGAATCTTCCAAGCCCGACCGTTCCGGTGCGATGGCGGCCAATGCTCCTCCGGCGAGTGCGTCCGCCACTGCGGCAGTGCGCCCGCTAAGTTTTCCGCCCATCGGGAAAGATGCACGCGCCAAAGCAAAGCGGGACGAATCTTCGATAATCACGTTGGTGGAATAAGGGATGACATCTGTGAATGATTGACACGTTTTCGACGCCGCATATCGCCATCCCGTCAGCGCCACCAATGTCCCCGCGGACCTCGACAGTTTCCAAATATCCAAGACCCTAAGCGATCATCGAGCCATGTGAGTGGATGTGTTTCCGAGCCGGTTAATTTAGACCCACTCAGACTCTCGACGATAAACGATCCTCAATAATCATATCCGCAGCCTTTTCGCCAATCATGATGGTGGGTGCGTTGGTGTTGCCGGACACGATCGTCGGCATGATCGAGGCATCGGCCACGCGAAGGCCCGTCACCCCTTGGACTTGGAGTCGTTCGTCTACAACTGCCATCTTATCATGACCCATCTTGCAAGTGCTCGTCGGGTGATAAATCGTTTGCGAAATATTGCGTGCTGCCTCCAAGAGGTCGCCGTCGGTATCGGCAACCGGGCCAGGCACACGTTCTGCCACGACAAAGCGAGAGAAAGATGGTGTTTGGGCAATTTCTCTTGCGACTCGCATTCCTGCGACGGCCGTCTCTTCATCAAGGGTGGTCGACAAGTAATTGGGCTGAATGGAGGGATACTGATAGGCATCAGCCGATTTGATACGTATCGTCCCGCGACTTTCCGGTCTTAGTTGGCAAACAGATGCTGTGATTCCA
Organism: Pseudomonadota bacterium; assembly: GCA_039028695.1. Taxonomy (GTDB): domain Bacteria; phylum Pseudomonadota; class Alphaproteobacteria; order Kiloniellales; family Kiloniellaceae; genus JANQKX01. Next base: position 108,724 of record JBCCHN010000001.1, on the reverse strand, counting down.
GAGTAGGGATGCATTTCGATCCCGGGTTTGTCAGCACTAAGGGGCTGAAAGTGAAATTGAATATCAGGCGTCGCCAACTCTGGCCGGGTTTTGGCGAAGATACAAACTTGGCTGGCTCCCATCGCCATTGCGCCCCGACGGGACAACAGGTAGCGCAAGCCAATAAGGATCCGTCGAAAATAGTTGTTAATCTCATCGTTTAAAGTTGGCACATTTACTTCATAGATCATGCGAATTTGCAGGTGGTCCTGCAAATTTTCACCGACCCCGGGAAGGTCACGTCGTATCGTAATCCCCAGATTTTGCAATAGATCTCCGGGACCAATTCCGGATGTTTGCAAGATTTGTGGTGATCCGATTGCGCCGGCAGACAATACGATCTCGCCGCCAGGCTTTAGGTGGGCTATTCGCTGGGTTTTGTTGACCGAATAGGCTACGCCGCAGACTTTTACCGGGTCAGCCTGATCAAACAGCAACCTCTCGGTATGGGCTTGCGTGACGATCTCCAGATTCGGTCGTGATCGGACCGGGTTGAGATAGGCGACGGCACTGGAGCAGCGCCGGCCTTTGCGCGAAGTCAGCTGAAAGTAGCCGGCTCCTTCTTGGGTCTCGCCGTTGAAATCATCATTGCGCGGTATGCCAATTTCTCCGGCCCCATCTATGAAGGCTTTGCAAACCTCGCGATGCACACGCATGTTTGAAACAGAAAGCGGACCGCCAGTGCCATGAAATTCGTCGCCGCCGCGCTCTTGGTCCTCAGCGCGCTTAAAGTAAGGCAGTACATCGGCGGCCGACCAGCCGCGATTGCCCAGCTGGCGCCAGTGATCGTAATCTTCATGCTGTCCTCGGATATATAATAATCCGTTAATCGAACTGGACCCACCCAACGTCTTGCCCCGTGGCCAATCGAGACTGCGCCCATTGAGGCCTGGATCAGGGTCAGTCTTGTAACACCAATCAATTTTGGGATTGTGCAAAGTCTTGAAGTATCCGACCGGCACATGAATCCAAGGGTTCCAGTCGCGGCCACCGGCCTCTAGCAGCAAGACTCTGTTTGCTCTGTCCGCTGAGAGTCGATTGGCAAGCACGCAGCCAGCAGAACCAGCGCCAACCACAATGAAATCGTATGTATGCTCGCCGTTCTGTTGATCGATCCTTGTCATGCTTGATGGAACCTTATCGTGGCTCGTCTCTCGTTGGCAGCTCTGATGAAATATCGAGCCTGTAAAGCATCAATTCTATCGGCCTGATGTTAATGGATTGACTCTTGCACAAAGAACCAAAAAGTGCAATATTGAGAAAAATAATTCCAAAAATGTCAACATGGAGGCCTCACAATGCTCAGCGATAAGCTCAAAAATATCTCACGACGCGATCTATTCAGGGTTGCCGGGCGGTATGGCATATCATCCACTCTGCTGGGAGCCGGTGCTCTATCCGGCGCGATTACCTTGCCGCGTCTTGTTGAGGCCGCGCAGTCAACCTACGATAAGCGCTACAAGAAAGAGCCGAAGTTTCAGCTCAAGTACGGCGCCGCAGGTTTTAATGAACGCAATTTGCTGATTGAACGAGCTGGTTGCCTCCAATTCGTCAACGATTTGGAAGAGCGTACCGATGGCGAAATTCGGATCGAGTTCATCGGGAATAATCAAATTTGCGGTCAATTAGACTGCGTCAAGAAAACACAGCAGGGTATCGTCGATCTTTATGCCGCTTCGACGCAAAACTCGGCCGGCGGCGCGCCGTATTACAACGTGCTCGATTATGCCTATATGTTCCCAAGCCGTGCGTCCCAGTATTATTTTCTATATCATCCAGGAAGCCAAAAAGTGCTGCGCGATCCTTTGCGCAAACGCCATAACCTCGAGTTTTTATTCAGCCACGCCGAGCTTCGCGGAATTCAGCTTGGTAATAAGTGGAAAGGCAAACCGCTTATCAACAGTGTGACCGAGCTGGCAGGAACAAAAAACCGAGTCACGGGCACGCAGCTTGGGCGTATTGCCATGGACTTGATGAAGCTTAATCCGACGCCAATCGCATGGTCGGAAACTCTGGACGGATTGAAACAAGGTTTGATTGATGGTGCAGAGACTTGGGCCTCGGCCGTGGCCTATGCGAATATGTCGCCAGTGGTCTCGCAGTGTGTCAATCTCGAGTTCTTTTGCGGTACCGAGGCTACGGCCATGAATGGCAAGGTATTCGATGAGCTAGGGGGTGAGCTTCAAGATGCGGTCATGGAATCGTCTTACTTGACTCAGGTCCATGTGCAAGCTGCCAACGAAGCGGCTTTGGTCAAGACCGTCGGGTTCTCAGATCCTCAAATTCCGGGCACAGTCTTTGTCGAAAACGGCACACGGGTTTCCATGCTGACGCCCGAGGCGCGTAAGGAAGCAGAGGAGATGTGCTCGCCGGAATTTCATCCCGACGCATGGGCCGGCTGGCGTGAGAGACTTGACGAATGGTCAGGTGGACTCGACACCTATCAGTTCATCTCTGACATTGCGCGGGAAATCCCCGCTGACACCAAAGCCGAGAACGTCGAACCGCGGCGTTGGTGGAAGGGTTAAGAGGTTCTGAGCATCGGGTTGCGGATGGCGCATCAGCTTGACGCAACCCGTCCTTTTTTGCGCATAAGTTGGCGTCCGGGTCGCCTGATAACTTTTCTCGCCGGGTAGCGGATCGGAATCGGCTGCAAATCGAGAATGGGAACCTTTTCAAGACGCCATAGAGGGGCAAAGTACGAAGCAACAGAGGGATAGGCGGCATGTTCGTGCTCAAATGGCTCGACGATAATATCGAGAAGACGGTGATCCTGGTCTGTTATCTTGCTATGACTGGGATCATTTTCGTCGAAGTAATTCGCCGCTTTGCCTTCAATGAACAAGCGGCTTGGAGTTCGACCATTCCGATCTACCTATTCCTATGGGTCGCCTGGATCGGTTGCGCTTACACGGCAAAGCAGCGGGCGCATCTGCGCTTCGAAGAAGTACGCGCACGGCTGCCCTATACCGGCCAGTTCTGCGCGGTCATGCTCGATCATGTCATTTGGATCGGCTTTTCAATCATGGTCATTTACTTCGCGGCCGAACAGGTTCAGCTTTCCTATGACAATTTTGCAATCGTCCAAGGCACTGACAATGTTATGCAGTGGTGGTTCTACATGGCAACGCCGGTCGCTTTCGCGTTGATCATCTATCGTGTCTTTCAGAATATGATCGACGATATCAGGCGTTTCCGAGAAGGAAAACCTTTCCATATCAAAGCTGGGCTTGGTGGAGAATAGGAGCGTGTCATGAGTGATGGAGTCTTAATCGCGCTCATCTCTATCGGCGTTACAGCCCTCTTTATAATTGGTGTCCCGATTTTTCTGATCATCGGATTGTGGGTTGTCGGTGTCAGTTTGGTGATCGATTTTACCTTGGCTAACATCGGCGTGACACTTTATGAGGGTCTCAATTTTTTCGGATTACTAGCATTACCACTTTTCATCCTCACCGGTGACTTGATCAACAACGCTGGAATCGCCAAGCGCCTGGTTGATTTCGCCTATTCTGTCCTTGGCTGGGTGCGTGGCGGCATGGCGATGTCAGCTCTTGGCGCGTGCGGGCTTTTCGCTGCGATTTCGGGTTCGAACTCGGCGACGACCGCGACCATCGGATCGATCATGCATCCCGAGATGACAAAAACTGGTTATGACGAGAACTTTGCGGCTGCAACGGCGGCCTCGGGCGGTACGGTTGGGATCATTATTCCGCCCAGTATCATTTTCATCGTTTATGGATTTTTGATGAACCTGTCGATCAGCGACCTATTCCTTGGTGGCATGATCCCCGGTATCATCATGGTAGTCGCGATGCAGACCGTTTGCTGGTACATGTCGAAAAAGCACGGTTGGGGCACAATCCAAAAGCTGCAAATCAATCGTATTCTACGGGCCAGTCTGGGTGCCTGGCTTGGTTTTTTTGCCATCGGCCTTGTTGTCTGGGGTATCTACACTGGCAAGTTTTCTCCCACTGAGGCCGCCGGAGTTACTGCCGGGTTTTGCCTATTGGTCGGCATCATCATGCACCCAATCGCTAGAGTATTGGGGGTTAGGGAAGATGGTAGCGTCGAGGGCCTAAGCGCCGGTAAATCTATATTTGTCCCGGGTTTCGCCATTCGCGAATTACCCAATATAATTTTGCGTTCTGGCTTTATCACGGGAATGCTGGTGCCGCTAATCGCGGTATCGGTAGTGATGCAGCAAATTCTTTCATTGTTGGGGGCCAAAGACTTTGTCACGGCTATGCTGGCGAATCTTGGCGGTTATTACCCAATTCTATTTGCCTGTATGTTACTGGTGTTGATTGCTGGCACAATTCTGGAGAGTCTGCCGAATACGATTATCCTAGCACCCATCTTGGCCCCGATTGCTGCCGGGATCGGTGTTGACCCAATTCATTTTGCCGTCGTCTTCCTGGTGGGCGACGCCATTGGGTTCATCACTCCCCCTTATGGTCTTAACCTTTATGTGGCAAGTGGCATCACGGGCATACCTTATTTTCGATTATTGCGCTATACGGTACCATATTTAATAGCCTTGTTGGTCGCCTGGTTGATTATTGCGCTTATTCCAGACCTATCGACGGCCTTGTTGTTCCATGACGGTGCCGGTGTCTATCAATAGCGGCTGGGAAACCAATAAAGGGATTGCAACGTCACCGGCGGGTGCTAATTCATCCGCATTTGTTGCTCCGTCTGCGCATGTTGGTTTGCGGAACCGCAGCCGCACCATTCTTAGGTAATTAGAGCGCTTCGTTAAATGAGCAAAACCTTGGCGAGTAGAGATAAGGGTAACTCTTTCCTTCGCGTGTTCCGCATCCTTGAGGAAGTTGTGAACGCCGGGCGCTCGTTGTCCTTTGCGGAGATTAGTGATGGGGCTGGACTCCCCGTCCCAACCACCCATCGTCTTTGCAAAATGCTTCTAAGTGAGCGACTACTGCAGTACGAAATCGACGGCAAGCGTGTTGTTGGCGGGGCTCGACTCTTCGATTTTGGAAGTCGGATCCTCTCTGGTTCGCATCTGGATTTAGAACGTCGTGCAATTCTGGAGTCTCTTGTTGAGGAAATTGGTGAGACCTGCAACATATCCATTCCGGAAGGCACCCGAATGTTCTATGCCGACCGGGTCGAATCCCACTGGCCACTTCGGATGCAGTTGCCGACTGGGACAACCGTTCCACAGCACTGTACCGCGAGCGGCAAGTTGTATTTAAGTCAGTTGGAACGAACGGTGCAGCGCAGGATCGTTAGTCGTTTGCGTCTCAATCAACACACGCCCAGTACGATCATAGATGCTAAAGAGATGGAAACCGAGCTAGAAAGAATTAGCGATCAGGGTTACGCAACGGACAATGAAGAGTTCATTGAAGGGCTTGTGGCCGTCGCTGTGCCGATCCACGGGCCAAACGGCAAGTTTTGTGCTGGACTAGCAGTACATGCCCCGAAGTTCCGAATGACTATGGAGGATGCCATTGGACTGTTGCCGACTCTGCGCACAGCGGCCAAGCAGATCGAACATCTTATTGTCGATGACGATGGCTGAGGATTGAGTCGATAGCTGTGGGGGACCCTAGTTCCGGTTAATTTTTTGCTGAGTGGTTAAACCAGGTAGATGCTGGACGCCAATAATGCTGCCACGCAATTGCGATCCGATCAGTTTCATGAGGTCGTGCCTTGGACCAGTGGACCGTATCCTTTCCAAGCTTGGATGGCAAAGCTCGACATGGGCAGGAGACACTAACTCCGCGATGATCGAGGGCTGCAACGCGCCAAGGAGGGCTGCAATTGCCACCATCTTAGTTTCGCCAATTTTCTTTTCCTCACCGAGCCTGCGCCGGCGACAAGGATCAAAGACAATGTACGAAATTGCCCTATCAGGCTCATTTTTGTTTGAGGAGTTCTTGTAAGAGGTTCATGCGGTGACGATAGACTTTTTTGGATCGAAGAAAGGTTTTTCCACGACTATTGCATTCCGATCCATTCCGTCTGCGTGAACAGATAAGCCGACGCCAAGCGCTTTGTATTCATTATTCACCATCGCCAGGGCAATGTTCTTTCGAAGCCGCGGCGAATAAACTGCTGATGTTGCAATTCCGACCGGCTCGCCGTTTGCGTCCAGCGGCCAGTGTTTTTCATTTGGCCGAGCAAGCGGATCGCCATCGATTTCAAGCCCGACCAGGCATCGTGAAGTACCTGTGTGATGGAGGCGCTGCAGAGCTTTCTTGCCGATGAAAGGCGCTTCTATATCTAAGTCGATTAACCGGCCGAGACCCAGTTCGAACGGATTGGTCTGCAAGTCCATATCGGCGTGATATGAGAGCATTGCACCTTCGATGCGTCGAATAGTCGAAGTATGGCCAGGGCTGAGATCAAATGGCGCGCCTGCCTCCATGATCGCTTCCCAAAGATGATCTCCAAAACGACTATCTCTCAAATAAATTTCGTAACCACGTTCACTGGACCAGCCTGTTCGGGAGACAACGAGCGGTATGCCGTCCAGGTCGGTTTCAACCAACCAAAAGTATTTGAGCTTCTCAATGTCATTTCCGAATAGTGCCTTCATAATGTCAAGCGAGCGCGGACCTTGAAGCTGCAAAGGCGAGACGTCCGGCTCATGGATTACCACGTCCATGTTCGCAAAAGCCGCCACGCCTTTGGCCCAGAGCAGGACGTCGCTGTCCGCCAGTGAAAGCCAGAAACGGTTCTCGTCAAGCCTTAGTAGAACGGGATCATTGATTATGCCTCCTTCTTGGCTTGTAATAAGGACATATTTACACTGGCCGATGGCGCAGTTAGAGAGATTGCGAGGGGTTAAAAGTTGTGCAAAAGCCTGAGCATCTGGCCCGGAGATTTCGACTTGTCGTTCGACCGAAACGTCGCAGAGAATGGCACGTTCAACTAGGTTCCAGTAATTCCTTACAGGATCACCGAAATCTCGTGGAATATACATATGATTGTAAACGGAGAACCCAACCGCACCCCATCGTAGCGTCGCATCAAAAAAGGGAGATCGGCGAATTTGTGCGCCAAATCCAACAGAATTGTTCTTTATAGTCAACTCAGCATCCTCACGAATTCGGTATTGTGAATGGCGAAACGAAAGCGTTCCGCGGTTAGCCTTACAAGTTTATCAGTTACATACGACGTAGCACTCGGTTTGGGTCACAAGTGGCCGAAATGGGGGGCTTTTCGCGCCGCCGCCGCTGCCTTTGTTGCGCCTGGCTGGATCGGGCTGATCGCAGATTGCTTCTGCTCCCATGATAAGCCTGCAATCTATTCAGGAGGCGATAAGCTATCGTCGACTTGGATGCCAAGGTATATGAGCTTATTTTCTATCTTGGAATGTTTCGATGGATAAGGAGCCTTTTGGACTTTGGAGGTGCGCCGCCAAGCGATGGTCATTTTTTTCCGGTTTAGGCAATGAGTGCCAAATAATGGAGCATCAAATCTAAGGCTGATAATCCGCCGGAGAGTAAGCCTGGACTGTTTTGGGGCTTTTAGCTTGCAAGCGTGCCCCTGCCGACCCGTGAACTGATTTTCACTGGAAGTCTTCTTAAAGGCCGCGAGATTCTTACCAACCGCTTGGTAATATGGGGTAATTTTTCGATCCGTTATCGCACCATGTTCCAGCCTTGAAGCTTACTATTGATGGCCAGATTAAACAGGGGCAGGACACCGGTTTTCTCAGCCAACTGAAGTTCAGTTCGTATGGCCTAAAGATGTATCGGCAGGAGCGCTGGTGTAGGGCCAATCAACAGGCCTTCATAATAGGAAACTAACGGTCATTAGTGGAAGTGTATGCCTCCATCAATGCCAATACTTTGTCCCGTAATCGAAGTTGACTTACAAAGATAGACGACTTGCAATGCGACATCGTCGATCTCGGTGAAACATTTCAAAACAGCCCTGTTTCGCCAAGCATCATAGAGTTCATTTGAACCACCACCAGGCCGTGGACCACCGCCACCTAATGCGGTCTCCACCATCAGTCCAGGGGCGACGCAATTGACAGTAACATCTGGTGCTAATGCTGCAGCCAAGAACCGAGTAAGTGGAATAACAGCTGCCTTGCTCGGTGCAAACGGTCGGTCCTGGTACCAGTCTCCGTGTCCGAGTGACGAGCCAATATTCACGATGCGGCCCCATTGCGACGCGCGAAGGTGCTCCGCGGCAGCACGAGCAACCAAATAGGGTCCCCTCAGGTTGACCGCCATCATCTCGTCCCAGATTTCGGGGGTAAAGGCATCAAGGTCGCCGAGTTCGATTGAATGCCCACCCATGGCAATCGCCGCGTTGTTCACAAGAATATCGATCGAGCCCATATCAGCGACGACCTGGGACACGGCATTCTCAATCGACGTCGGATCCATCTGGTTCAGTTGGACAGCTGTGGCTGATCCGCCGCCAGCCTCAATACGGCTTTTTACATTTTCCGCGCGATCTTTACCTCGATGATAACCGATAGCCACGCGCGCACCTGCGTCGGCGAGATATGAGCAGATGCGAGAACCAAGCCCACCACTACCGCCCGTTACAAGACCAACCGCTCCAGAGATGTTCATTTTCGATCCCTTTCCTTGTCATCTCGTCAGGGTACGCATAGAGCAAGGTCATGTCACCATTCGACGGCTAAGGGTCATTTTCCCGTTTGAAGCCGCATAGGGACTGAGCCCTGTTCGCGGGGCAAAGAAATTTACATCTAGGCTGCCTTCGGACGGGTGATCTCCGTCATTGGCAGAGCAAGGCTAGCCATACGCTGTTTTCCTTCTCGTCCTTAGACTTGGCAAGACTTCGGACGACTGATCCCAATTGTGGAATAAGTTATTAGGAGAGAAAATGGGTGACTTCATCGTATGAAAAGAAATCTAGCGAAGGTTCCTCTCGGTAAGTCGGAGCCAGGAATCTCGGGTCTCACCGTGTCCCTCTAGCCATACACTCTACTTCGGAAGACGCAGGTCTCAATGAGGTGTTGGCGGTGCCGCTTCCTTCGGTTTTCGGGGGCAATGGTTAGGAGGCTCGCCAAATACGTCAGAAGTTTCGCCGCGCGGGCTCTGGCGTGGTTATTCTACGGAGGTCTTTAAGCTCGGGTTGAACTGCAAGAGCCTAGCCGAGTTCATAATGATAAACAGTGCATCAATATTGTGAATCACTGCAATAGCGACGGGACCTACCAGTCCTGCGGCGGCAACCGTAATGAAAACAGCGCTTGTTCCCAAGGCAAGGGCAAAATTTATATTCATGACGACGCGCGCCTCGCGCGCAAGCCTCACCATATCCACCAGCCGGTCAAGTCGTCCATGGCTGAGAACGAGATCCGCCGATGCTAGAGCGACATCGGTATTGCCACTGCCAATCGCCACGCCGACATTCGCGGCCTTAAGGGCCAATGCATCATTGATACCATCGCCGACCATAAGGACATGATGCTTGCCGTCTTGTTGTTCCCGTTGGACCTGCTCGAGTTTCTGCGCCGGCAATACCTCGCCGACAGCAACATCAATGTTGAGGGTCTGCCTAACATCCTCGACAACTGCTGTGCGGTCACCAGACACCAGTAGCTGACGGCTGAAACCCAACTCCCGAAGGTCGGAGAGCGCGGCAGGGGCTTGATCGCGAATAGTGTCCGCGAGGTGTATCCAGCCAAGGAACTCATTTTCGCAGGAAAAGCCGACCAGAGGGCCGTCATGGTTCGGCTCGGCCAGCATGTCGACGTGGGCTTCGCGATGCAAGGCAGCACGGCCGAGGCGGTAGCGTTTATCGTCGATCATTGCCTCTACGCCGCGACCCGCAATCTCGGACGCGCCATCTATGGCAGGGCCGTCGGCTGACTTGAGCAGGGCAACAGCACGGGAAATGGGGTGAGTCGATGCCATAGCGAGCGCGGCAGCGTAAGACTTGAAATTCTCGATATCGATACCCTCGGCAAGGGTGTAGCCGACCACGCGCAGTTCGCCCTCCGTAACGGTTCCGGTCTTGTCAAGCAGGAGTGTGTCACAGCGTGTAAGCTCCTCCATGAAGGCAGTCGATTTGATGAGTACGCCGAACCGTGTCGCCACCGCAATGGCTGCGACCGAGGTCGCTGGCGCCGCAAGCGCCAAGGCCGACGGGCAGGCGGCGACTAGAACAGCCATGGCGCTGGTCATGGAGCCGCTTACAAAGAAGACCATACCCGACAGCATCAGCACGAGCGGCAGATAATAGCCGGCGTAGTGCTCCAGCATGCGGATAACCGGCGGCTTGCCCTTCTCGGCTTCCTGCATGAGTTGGACAACCCGGCCGAGCGTAGTCTCGTTGCCGGTTCCGACCACTTTGGCCGTCAGCAGACCTTCGGTATTAATCGACCCAGCGGAGACTATATCTCCAACACCAACTTCGACCGGCACGGACTCACCAGTCAAGGCGGAAGTGTCGACGGCGGATTGGCCGCTGAGTAAGATAACGTCGGCGGGAACGAAATCGCCGGGCCGCAATTCGATGATGTCCTCGTTGCGCAAGTCCGTGGCGTTGACCGTTTCCCAATCGCCTCCCCTCTGTCGTCGGGCGGTGGTATCGGTCAGTGTGCCAAGCGCCGCAATGGCCTCGCGCGAGCCGAAAAGGCTGCGTTCCTCAAGCACATTGCCAAGCACCATCACTAGGGGTACCAAAGCGGCAGCGTCTAGGTGGCCTGTTACCCACGCTGCGATGATCGCTACGGCGACCAACTGGTCGGCCAAGCCGCTGATTTCATTCGATGGCAGCGACTGCCAGGCATTTTTGAACAGAGGCACACTGATCAGTACAGAAGACAAACCGACGCAAAACAGACCAAGGTCTTCTTGCGCTGGAAACCACCAGCGTATGGCCCAACTGAGCAGGAGCAGCCACGCTGCAACGGCAGCAAGTATCAGGCGACCTCCGAGTGAGAGCTTTTCGTCCCGGCTTAGGACATTGCCCACGTCGTTAAGTAATTGGTCGCTCATACTTATCTCCTGGCCCGACTGGTAGTATGTCGGCTAGTTTACGTCTGGTTGGGTCTGGACCGGACTATCTTTGACCATTGGCGCCTCGGTTGGCAGCAGAACACGTAGATTGTCGTGAGCGGGAACGATCATGACGGTGTTGGTCTGCTGGAATAGCCGGTCAATTCCATCACGCCAAAGGCGGTAAAGAACCACGCGGCGATCAGCGTTGCCCGATTTAGCAAGGGCCGCAATGGGTTTGGTGCGAACGATTGCCTGACTCACCATTTCGTTCGCGGCAGCTTTTGCGGAGTCGGTGATCTGCGCCGCCTCTTCCTCGGCTGCTGCGAGGCTATTGGCACGCTGACTTTCCGCTTCGGCAATGAGCTGATCTGCTTCGCTTTGCGCTCGTTGTGCGCGGGCAAAGGCGTCACGTGCCCACAGTGGCAGAGAGGTGTTGAATTCGACATTTTCGATCGCCACCTCAAAGGGCATTGTTCCCTGGCTGTTCAGCATGTCATTCATCTTGGCGATCAGTTCGCGGCGGATGTAGTCCTTGCCGGTAACACGGATGGTATTGATGTCCTGATGTGCGGCCACATGGATGACGGCACGCTGAAAGGCGCGTCTGATGGCCTGTTCGATTTTTGGAAAGGAATCGATTTCTCGCGTGCGGCGCGTTTGTTCCGGATCGGCGAGGAAGGCATAGGCGACAGGGTCGCGCACCCGCCAGAACACCGTTGCGCCTATGTGGAGTGCGGCGTGATCGCCTGTAATCACGTAGCCCATGAGCCGCGGATCTAAGCTTACGCCATTGGGCTTGGGCTCAAGGCTCTTGGCCTCAAGCGCGAACTTGCGGCTGGCCGCAGGTATTAAGCGCACTTCGCCGATAGGCGATGGCCACCACCAGACCAATCCGCCACCCTGTTTGGCTTTGACCTCGGCGTCGCCAAAGGCGATGACCACGGCTTGCCGGTCCGCTGGCACCGAAACAACCCCGCTTGCCACCCAAACACCGGCCAGGATGACCATCAATGCGATGACAAAGCGCATTGCCGTGCGCATGGAGCGGGCCAGCGCCCGATCTTGATCGTTCGATTGTTTCTGTTCACTCATTACGGCAGTCAGTTCCCTATTTCAGGACGCTTGGTGATCGCTTCAAATGGCGCGGTGTCTGCCTGAATAACGATACGCGTCTGATTGCCGACGATATTTGCCAAGCTGTCGAGACTGCGCTTAAATCGATAAAGCTCAGGATCCTCACGGTGTGCGTCGGCATAAATCCGGTTGGACTCTTCAATCGCGGCGGCTTGAATGCTTGCCGATTCCTCCTCGGCCTTGGCCTTAATCGAACGCGCTTCGCTTTCGGTTTGTGAGCGAATTCGACCCGCTTCGGCCTTGCCGATTGCCAGAATACGCTCGGCCTGAACCTCGCGTTCCTTGATCATCGCGTTGATCGTGCTCTGGAATGTCAATTCCGGCACTTGCATGCGCTCAAGGTGCACGGCGACCAGCTCGATCCCATATTCCTCGCGCAACCCCTCGCGGGCGGCATTGGTAATCTGTTCTTCAAATTCGGCCAATTTGGTGGCCTGCTCCTGCGTGTTCACTAATTGCTTCAACTGAAAGCCGCCCGCAATCTCTTGCATTTTGGACTGCATGATTTTGCGAAGAAGGTCGGCCGCTTCCTGTCGGTCGTTTCGCAGACTGCGTAGAAAGGTGATAACCGCGTCGCGATCACGAGGGACACGCCAAACGCTAAACGCCTCCATGGTAAGGGTCGAAACCGCATCGCCGTCGGCGATCGGCGTATTGATTAGTCCTGATGAAGTAGAATTCAGGCGGTTGTCGATGCGTGTCGTGCGCTCGATCGGTGCGGGCCAACGCCAACCGATGCCATTCTCGGTTAGGACGCGCGTCGGGTTGCCAAAGCGCGTCACGGCGAGGCTGTGGTCGGGCGTAATGGTAACAACGCAGGCACCAATTGCTGCCATCAAGATCAAGAGTGTAGCAATCCAGAATCGAGGGGTGCGAAATCGTTTCATGTTTGACCTTCTATTCTTGCAGATTTTGCAATGGTGCACGTGGTTCAGATTCGCGCAGGTCCAGAACAAGCCCCTTGTCGGCCCGTATCTGCGGGTCGACAATGATGAGGTTCTTGTCAGCAAAGGTGGCCTCGATCGTTTGCAATGACCTCTCGAATTCAAAAACATTCTTGTCACGAGCATAAACGCGCCGCTCCGCGGAGAACGTCACTTGCTCGGCCCGAGCTCGTGCCAGGTTAGTCAGGGCGTCTGCTTTGGCCTCGTCATCGATTTGTGCTGCCGTGATCTGAGCGGTTGCCTGTATCTTCTCCGCTTCCGCCCTGGCAATATCGAGCAGAACGGCAATTTCTTTCTCCGCACCATGAACGCGCTGGAAGGTTTCAGCCGTATTAATCGGCGGATGCACGGCCTCAAAGATGACGTCGACGATGTCGATACCCGTGTTCAACGCGTTCAGTCGCTCTTGGACGGCATCGTGGGCTGATTTGGAGAATTCAGATAAATCGGCGAAGAGGAGATCTTCAGCAGTGCGGGTTTGGAAAAGACCGATTAGCTCCCGCCGGCCGATCTGTGCAATGAGCGTATCCGCATCAGCAAGATTGTACGTGGCCTGACGGCTCGAATTGGAATCTAACCCAACTCGATAGGTTACCACGACATCGGCATGATAAAGCTCATAGGGTCGTTGTGAGTCGCGGCGTGTACCGTCGCCACTGCTAAGCCGTGGCTGATTGGCGATCATTAGGAATAATTCTTCGCCGTGGATCTTGGACCAGATCCTGTCATCGTGCCGGGTGGTCGGATCTTCCACGCCTGTGCCGCTGGGCATAATCTCGGGCCTGTCTACCGTGTTGTCGGTATTGAGGCGCACCTCTCGAATGCCGCCATAACTAATTCGTCGCACCGATCCCAACGGCCAAGGCAGGTGAATATGAAGCCCCGGTTCGAGAACTGTCGTGGAAATATGACCCATGCGCTGGTAGAGGCCGCGCTCATCGACACGCAAGGTTGTGACAGCCGTCATAGCCCAAGTTGCAACAGCTAGGACCATAAATATCCAGGGGCTTGTTCGGCGAATAAACTGAACCGCCCAGGATTGGCTGATATCGACGCCGAATTGCTCCTCGAAACCATCGTTGGCGCTGTGGCCGCGTTGATTGCCGGTGACGATTCTCAGAATCAGAGAGTCATCAATGATACGGTTCGCCGCGCGGACCGGCAGAAATGGCATCACGGCCACACGAATGATCCATTCAACGGCCAGTGCGATTTGCACGATGGCTAAAAGCCGCAACGCCCAAACGCTCAGCGGCGCATCCCCGGCAACGATGTCGACGGGCAGGGCGGCTCCCTGCATGGCCGTGGCCAGGCCCGTAATCAGCAGCGAAATAGTGGCGAAGCGTATAAAGCGTGCTCTTTTGGCGCAGCTTGGATTCGAATGATGAGCGAGAGCGTTACTTAGGATTAGCAATGGGAAGGACAACAAGGCGACAAGGATGAACCAGATTAGCGCGCTGCTGGCTTGCGCCTGGGGCCAAGCCACTACCCAACAAGCGATTGTGCCGGTGGCGCCGAGCACGATGACGGCCATCTGCCACCAATGACCGCGACTTTTCCGGATCTCCGCCTTGTTTAGCTGCGCATGGACCCAGGTCGCACGGTCCGAAGACATTTCATCTGGTTCGGTTGCCTGCAATTGCGCTTGTTCGTGCTGCAACCGATCGATGCGGTGCTGCCCTGACCAAGCTAGTGCTTGCTGACCCCACGCGGCAACAAAGAGCCAACTGAGCGCGGCGCAGGCCATGAGCGGCGAAACCCATAGGTAATATTCGCCTAGGAAGGCTAGCACGCCGGCAATGCACCCGATCAGGGCGCCGCCGATGGTAAATCCCCACGCCAAACGAACCCAACCAACACTAGGAGGCTCAGTCATCGCTGTCATCGGTTAACTCTTTCGCCAGTTCTCACGCTGTCGAAGCGCGATGGATATTTCGCTTTGGCAGTCAGCGAATTTCGCGCGCGGCCTATCTGGTTTCCGCTGCGAGAGGCGGATCGGGTGGGTGAGCTTCATTGCATTGGTTTCTTATTCGTTGGAGTTTCCGGTACTCTCTTCCGTGACGTTCGGTTTGTGACCTCGTTTCAAGATTTGATGATCGAAGCCCTTTGTCGTTCGTAGATAGCGACGGAGGAGATGCAAGTCGGCGGCATTGCGTTCGACGCTGTGACATCAAGCGCAATTCTAATCGCAGATGCACTACCTTGCGAATAGGTCGGCCTCAACTGGCGCGAGACAGGCCGAGCCTTGGCGAACTTAAATGATATTCGGGAATTCATGTTATTCTAGACGCTCGTCGAACCTGAATTATCTTGCGAACGAAAGAGAGCACGAACAATGCACTCAGAATCAGAACGATGGTCGGTGCAGGTGCACTATCAATGAAGAAGCTGAGATAGACGCCTGCCAGCATCGAGATCATACAAATGACCACGGCCATGATCAGCATCTTCTCGAAGGTACGCACTAGCAGGAAAGCTATCGCACCGGGTGCAATCAGCAGACCGACGGCAAGGATCAATCCTGAGGCAGACAACGTGGCGACGATGGTCATTGATAGAATGCTGAGCAAACCATAATGTAATAAACTGACAGGGAGACCCGAAACCCGCGCTTGGGCTGGATCGAAGGCGAACAGCAAAAAGTCCTTCCATTTCACCGCCAACGTTGCGGCGACAAAGGCCGAGATGATCCCCGCTGTCCACAAATCATCGCTGTCCACCCCCAGCATATTGCCGAACAAGATGTGGTCGAGATGTACGTTGGTTCTTATCGCGACATACATCACAATACCAAGGCCGAACATGCCGGAAAAAACCACGCCCATCACCGTATCCTGCTTGAGCCGGCTGTTGTTGGACAGATATCCTGAGGCAACCCCGGTTAGCATACCCGCCCCGAAGGCGCCAATGATCAATGGGAAGCCCGCGATGTAGGCAAGGACAATGCCAGGCAGCACGGCGTGGCATACGGCGTCGCCCATCAGCGCCCAGCCCTTGAGCACGAGGTAGCAGGAGAGGAGCGCCGACGGGACTGAGACGATTATGGCGATCCAGAAGGCGTTCAGCATGAATCCAAATTGAAACGGCATCATCAGGGAGTCCATCATCATGCAGGCTCCACTTTCGGCACCTTGATTGCCTTGCGTTTAGCCGACAGAAGCCCATATTTCGGCGCCAGGAAGAATGCCCCGAGAAAAATCGCAGTCTGAAGCATGACGATGACACCGCCCGTCGCCCCGTCGACGAAGTAGCTGATGTAGGCGCCAACGAAACTCGTGATCACTCCGATGGTGACCGAGGTAACAAGCAACCGCGGAAAACGGTCACAAAACAGATAGGCCGTGGCGCCTGGCGTTACTACCATTGCGATCACTAGAAACGCGCCAACCGTCTGCATCGCCGCGACGACGCAGGCCGAAAGCAGCATGAAGAACACAGCCTTGAGAAGGCCGGGGCGCAGTCCGATCGAGCGTGCATGGCTTTCATCGAAGAAAACGACCAGCATATCCTTCCACTTTAAAAGCAGTACCGCGAGGGATCCGAAACCGATGATAGCCAACTGCAGCGTGTCTTCGGGCGTGATGGCCAATATGTTTCCCATGGTTATGGTCTGGATTGAGACCGACATCGGATTGATCGAGGCTATGAACAGACCGAGCCCAAAAAACGAGGTGAGGATGATACCGATGATCACATCGACCCTGAGGCCGGAACGATCGGACAGGAACAGGATCGCCGCCGCAGCCAATCCACCAGAGATAAAGGCCCCGAGCGCGAAGGGTAGACCAAGGATATAGGCCCCCGCCACGCCTGGTACGACAGAATGCGAGAGAGCGTCGCCGATCAGCGACCAGCCCTTGAGCATGAGGTAACAGGACAGGAAGGCGCAGACACCGCCGACAAGTGCCGAGACCCACATCGCATTTGTCATGTAATCGTAGTTGAATGGCTCGAGGATCGTGGTCACTCCCGCCCCCCGGTAATCTGGGTCTTACCGCCATACTGGATGAAGGGCCGTTCGTCGTCTGTAATTATGGACACCTTGCGTCTGTCATCGTCATCGTGCAGGTCGGCTCCGCCGAGAGTGAAATGCCGAAGCACGCCGCCAAATGCTTTTTCGAGGTTTTCGCGGTTGAAGGTAGTTTCTGTCGGTCCGTAGGCCAACACGGTCCCGTTAACCAGAACCGCTCGGTCGCAGAACTCCGGCACCGTGCCCAGGTTATGGGTGGAGACCAGCATTACGCGCCCTTCATCGCGCAGTTCGCGCAATAGCTCGATAATCTGCTCTTCAGTCGTTACATCGACTCCGGTGAAGGGCTCATCAAGCAGGATCACCTGCCCGTTCTGCGCCAGTGCGCGGGCTAGGAAGACACGCTTCTTCTGCCCGCCTGAAAGCTCTCCGATCTGGCGTTTGCGATACTCCTGGATATTAACGCGTCTCAAGGCGGAATCGACCGCGGCATGGTCGGCGCGGCTCGGGCGGCGCATAAAGCCCATATGCCCATAGCGCCCCATCATCACCACATCCTCGACCAGCACGGGAAACGACCAATCGACCTCTTCGGCCTGAGGTACATAGGCGACGAGATTCCGTTTCAGCGCCTGTTTCACGCTCATGCCCAGCAGGAGGATTTCTCCCTTGACTACAGGCACGAAGCCCATGACAGCCTTGAACAGCGTGGATTTGCCTGACCCGTTCACGCCCACCAATGCTGTAATGGTGCCGCGCGGGATCGCGAAAGTAGCGTGACGCATGGCCGTATGACCGTTGCGATAGGTTACCGTAACGTCCCGCGTCACTAATCCCGCGTTTTCCTCTGGGTCTGCGTTCGAACCAACGCCCTCGGAGGGCGCTGATCTGGTGATCTGCCTTTCGTCCTTCATGCCGATACGTCCTTTATTTCGATCCTTCCATCGGAGAGTATGGGGCCTACGACCGAAGAGATCTACCGAGCAGCGGCGTACGCATTAGATTCTCGGAGACGAAAGTTCTCTCAGTTCGTGGCGGCCGTAAGTCCATCCGCCACGGTTTGGGAAGTGACTTTCAGCAGGTCGAGGTAGGTGGGAACGGGACCATCAGACTCGGAGAGGCTGTCGACGTAGAGCACACCACCATAACGGGAGCCGGTTTCCCGTGCTACCTGTTCGGCCGGTGCGGTGTTCACGGTGCTTTCGCAAAACACGACGGGAATGGCGTTGCCTTGAACCCCGTCAATGACGGCGCGAACCTGCTGGGGCGTACCCATCTGATCAGCATTCATTGGCCAGAGATAAAGCTCCTTCATGCCGAAATCGCGCGCCAGATAGCTGAACGCACCTTCGCACGTGACCAGCCATCGTTGGGACTCAGGGATGGCCGCGATCCGCTGGCGTAATGGCTCCAATGTGGCCCGTAGTTTGTCCTTGTAAGCCAATGCGTTCTTTACATAGATGGCGGCGTTATCAGGGTCGTGCTGAGCAAAGGCTTCGAGGATGTTGTCGATATAGATCAGGGCGTTATTAAGACCCATCCAGGCATGTGGGTTAGGCTTGCCCTGGTAGGCGCCCGCCGCGATCGGGATGGGGTCGATCCCATCGGTTAATGTAGCCGAGGGCACGTCACCCAGATTACCTAAGAACTGCTCGAACCAAAGTTCTAGGTTCATCCCGTTCCAGAGAATGAGATCGGCGTCCTGGGCCCTAACGATATCCTGTGGCGTCGGCTCATATCCGTGAATCTCCGCACCAGGCTTAGTAATGGAAATTACATCTGCGGCGCCTCCTGCGACGTGCTGCGCCATGTCGGCCAGTACCGTGAATGTAGTTACGACCTTCATCCGCTTTTCATCGGCAAAGGCAGTGCCCGCCATCAGAGCAGTTGCCACCGCCGCCGCCATCAAGCGTGTGGTTATTGAGGTCATAAAGGGCCCTTTCATCGTTTTTTGATCCATGGGTCAGTACCGAACCATCAAAACGCGACCTAATCGCGCTCTAAATCGCGTGCCAACCCACTGATAACATGATTTACTGATATTGCAAATGATAATCATTCGCAACAACTTCTCAACTGTGATGATGGGAGATTCTAAGGCAATTCATGATTGAAACCTCGTCAGATCTTCACACCTTGCAAATTACAGGGTACGGGCTCGGTAACATTTTGGAGGCGATGAATAGCATCTATAAGTTGCTGTTCGATATTAGTGTTTTCAGTCCCCCACTTGCCAATACAAGTTTTGATCAATCTAAGGGTGGGGCATAAACGATCGGAAATCGTCAAAAAGTCTCCCGATCTGGTCAAGGTGACTTAAACAGTGCCAGGAAGTCATTTATTAGATATGCTTTCTCCCACGCTTAGCGACTATAATATGCGTCATACTCAGCCAAATGCAGTTTTTTTACGCCAACCTCTCCGCTTGGCTGATCAACAAAGACGTCGATGCATTGATCCTCAACGGCTGCACTCCGGACGGCTGCGTTCGTGCCCGTTTATTGGTCGCCATAAAAACAACTTCATGACAAGCGCCGTGACCGAACCAATAGAAATAAATATCGGCAATCTCATTTCGGAAGCGGCGGAATCGTGGGGATTGCTGGTTGGACCCTCGGGCGACATAAATGTCTTGTTGCCACCCTTGACCATTACAAGAGCGTAGGTTGAAGATTTAGTGGAGATGCTGCGAGAAGCAATTTCGGAGGTGCATCAAAAATCACTTTCAGAAGGTATTGCTGTTGACTCATCTGTTCAGTGATAGTCGTTAACTTTATTGATTTGTCTGACTTGGTTGGAGAAAAAAGCCGATGACCAGCCTGACCGTTGCCGCCACACAGATGGCTTGCTCTTGGGATTTAGAGAAAAATCTTGAGTCTGCCGTATCCTTGATTCGAGAGGCGGCAGGGCAGGGTGCGCAGGTTATCTTGATCCAAGAGCTTTTTGAAACACCCTATTTTTGTATCGAACAGCACTACGACCATCTCAAATTGGCCCGTTCTCAGGATCAAAGTCCGATTGTTGGCGCTATGGCAGCTTTGGCAAGAGAATTGGGCGTGGTCTTACCGACCAGTTGGTTCGAGCGCGAAGGCAATGCCTTTTTTAATTCGGTGGCCATGATTGATGGAGATGGTTCTATCTTGGGGATCTACCGCAAAAGCCATATCCCCAATGCCATCGGTTATCAGGAGAAACACTATTTCTCGCCTGGAGACACGGGTTTTGAGGTGTGGGAGACCGGCTTCGGCAAGATAGGCGTGGGCATCTGTTGGGATCAATGGTTTCCTGAGGCAGCCCGCTGTATGGCGCTGAACGGCGCGGAGCTCTTGATGTACCCCACTGCCATTGGCTCGGAACCGGGAGCGCCCAGTTTGAATTCCGCTGCTCATTGGCAAAATGCCATGTGTGGACATGCCGCTGCCAACATTCTGCCGGTGGTGGCCTCTAATCGAATTGGACATGAGAGGGCCTTGCATGACAAGACCTTGGAAATGACGTTTTACGGAAGTTCCTTCATAGCTAACCACAAGGGCGAAAAGGTGGCAGAAGCAAATGATCGGGATCGCTGCGTTTTGCTTCATAGCTTCGACCGCGAGGAAGTACGGGAATACCGTGACACATGGGGCATATACCGGGATCGCAGGCCTGATCTTTATGGAGCCATCGCGACATTCGACGGACGCACGGACTAAATCTCGGGGCAGGCTAATGGGAATTCCAAATGCTAAATCGTAGATACTTCATGGTGAGCATCATGGCAGCAATGACGACGTCGGGACGCGCGTTTGGTGCAGCAATAGACGGCGGTCCCTATTTTGCGCCTGCGGAGGAAGCGCCTCACGCTCGCACTTGGTTATGTTGGGCCTCGACCCCGTCTATTTATGGCGGAGGCAGATACTTTGAAGATCTTCAGGAGAGCCTTGCCCGCTTGGCCCGATCAATCGCTGAGCGGGAACCCGTAACCATGCTGGCTGGCCAAGAGCATCACGCGACGATTCGAGACCTTTGCGGGCAAAATGTAGAGATCGTTGGCATTGAGACCGACGACATGTGGGCGCGAGACAACTGTCCCCTGTTTTTAAAGTCATTATCGGGTAAGTCAGCTATTTTAGATCTGAACTTTAATGGCTGGGGTGGCAAACAGAGGCACAATAAAGATACGAAAATATCGGCATCAATAGCCGAGTTATTGGGCCGGCCTTATCTCAAAGCCGGTGTTGTGGGTGAGGGTGGTGGCTTGGAGTTCGATGGAGATGGAACCCTCCTTTTAACAGATAGCTGCTGGGTAAACGACAATCGTAATCCCGGTCTCAATCAAGAAGACATAGAGGCGGAGCTAAAACGGCAATTGGGTATCGAAAAGGTCATTTGGTTGCCGGGTGTACGTGGTAGAGATATTACTGACGGGCATATCGATGGCGCAATTCGTGTCGTGAGGCCTGGTCTTTTGATGACCAGCGGATATCCCGGTGATCGCTCGGAATGGGGCCAAGTTCTGGACGAGTCCAAGGCGATATTGGCGAAGACGAAGGATGCTCGAGGTCGAAATTTTGAGATTGTGGAAGTCCCCCACGCTATTGCACCCCGGTCCAGCAGCCCGGATCTTTTTACCAGCTATGCGAACTATTACGTCGGGAACGGCGCGGTTTATACTCCAGAGTTCGGAGACAAAACAGCAGATTCTTTTGCGGTCAAAGCGCTCGCTGAGTTGTACCCAGGCCGGGAGATTGTGTTATTAAATGTTGATCGCCTCTATGAAAACGGTGGTGGCATTCACTGTGTCACTCAACAAGAACCTGCCTAAACGCGCGGTACGGTCTGACCGGCAAGCCGTTATCGTCCTAATTGGCGTGACTATAGGGACAAGAAAAAGGTGTTCATAGACTTCGCAAAAACGGCGCTTGATAGCCGTATGTAGATAGGGGTTTCGCGCTGTTTTTGTTTGGTCAAAATTCTTTTGATTCTTTTCGTAAACACTATTTATGCCGATTTGAGACACTGAATCAATTCTAAATCGCCCTTGCCCTTCAAATTGACCAAACCTTTTGAGTTGCCACGGTAAGTATTGTCCAAAGCGCGCCAAACAGGGGAGCTGACCAATAAGCTAGAGGGCTCGGCCTGCTCGACGATGCGCGAAGCCACATTGACCGTATCCCCCCAAAGGTCAAAAACGTACTGTTTGCGCCCGACGACGCCTGCAACGACGGGACCCAGATGTATGCCGACCCGCAAATCCCAACCCGCATCTTGTTTCTTCACCGAGTCAATAATCTCAAATCCGGCCCGCACGCTCGCGACCGCAGGATTTTCCACGTACTGCAGCAGGCCCGCGGTTGCCATGAAGGCATCACCGATGGTCTTGATTTTTTCGAGACCGTGACGGGCGACAATATCCTCACAGGCGTTTACCAATTCTTGCAAATGGGCAACGACCTGCTCTGGGGCGTGCTGGTCACAATAGTTGGTAAAACCAACCACGTCGCAAAATAAAACCGCCACATCCTCAAAACGCCGAGGTCGCACCATGTTCGTCGTCTTGAGCTCGTGAACCGCCGCGCTCGGTAGGGTGGCGTGAAGCAATTCGTCAGCGCGCTTTTTTTCTACCTCAATTTGCTTCAAATAACTGTCCTGCTGATCCTTAAGGCGCTTCTTTTCCAGGCTTGCCGAGATCCGCGCCCTAAGCAGCGCAGCGTTAAAAGGCTTTGGCAAATGATCTTCCGCGCCCAGCTGAATGCAGCGAACCACGCTCTCAATTTCGTCGACCGCTGAAATCATGATGACCGGGGTATCCCTCAAAGCCATGTCCGACTTCATTTGCTCTAATGTTTCATAGCCGTTCAAAACGGGCATCATTATATCCAGTAAAACCAGATCGAAGGTTTGTTCCTTCAAAAGGGAGAGAGCTTCTTGGCCGTTAACCGCCTCGGTAAGGTTCTCAAAGCCTTCTCTTTTCAAGCGCCGGGCCAAGGTGTAACGATTGTCTTCGTTATCATCGACGATCAGGAGGGCTGGTTGTGTATCGCTCATTCGGGAGCGCCGTTGCCCAAAAGGGATTCGATCTTTGAATTCAGAATTTTGAAATCAATTGGCTTGGACACATAATCGTCACAACCCGCTTCTATAGCCCGTTCCCGGTCGCCCGACATTGCAAATGCCGACAAGGCAACGACCGGTATGTGGTGGGTTTGCGGTCCAGCCTTAAGTCGCCGGGTGGCTTCCCAGCCATCCATGACCGGCAAGTTTAAGTCCATCAGTATCAAGGCCGGATTTTCCTTTTCCGCGATGTCCAGGCCCGCCGCACCATCCATGGCAACCAAAATATCGTAGCCCTTTCGACCAAGACGCCGGGTCAACATATAAATGTTGTCCTCATTATCTTCTACATAGAGAATTTTGGTCATGGTCGACGTTCCCCTCCGATGTGAGCCTTAATCAATCCGCCTATTTCTTTAAGCAAGGCCTCCCGGTCGGTGTCTGCTTTTTTTAATATGCGTTCCACGCCACCATTGAGTCGTCGGTGATCTTCTTCGGTTAGGTCAGCGGCCGTCACAACGATAACCGGAAGTCCGTTGTGTTCAGAGCGATGACGCAGCTCCTCTAGAAACTCAAAGCCATCCATTTCTGGCATCATGAGATCTAGAAGGATCAAGTCCGGTCGAGCGTCTTCGAGAAGCTTGAGCCCCAATCGGCCATTGGCCCCTTCACTGACCCGCCAGCCATCCCTCACCAGATAGTCACAGAGCCATTGGCGGGTATCCTCATCGTCTTCAATCACTAGGACCATCGGCGCCTCTTTACCGTTACGGTACTGGCCGAGGGAAGCACGCAATTTTTTCCGATCAAGGGGCTTAAGCAAGTAGTCCGACGCCCCCAATCGATAGCCTTTATTGGGTTCGTCCAACATGGTCACCATGATAACGGGAATTTCCGCCAGGTTTTCATCTGATTTCAGTTCGGAGAGGACATCCCATCCATCCGGCGGCGGCATCAAAACATCCAAGGTGATCACCGATGGGTGAAGTTTCCGGGCCATCTCGAGAGCGTCGCGACCGTTGCGGGAGGTGACCACGTCGAATCCCTCCTTAGCCAAGAAGACGCGCAAAAGCTCGCAGGCGGTCTCATCGTCGTCGATTACCAAAACCGTATCGTTCGCACCGATCACCCGATCGCTCGACTTCAGGGCAGCCGGGGCAGGCTCAGGCAGAGCAGCACCTTGGCGGCGGACCTGGCAGGGCAGTTTCACCGTGAAGGTCGTTCCTTCGCCCGCCACACTTTCTACCTCGATATCGCCCCCCATCATCTGGCAGAGGCGCCGGCTGATGGCCAAACCAAGGCCCGTGCCGCCATACTTGCGCGTCGTTGAACTATCAGCCTGGGAGAAATCCTGAAACAGTTTGTCAAGCTGATCCGGCGTCAGGCCAATTCCGGTGTCTGATACCGCCAACTCCAACCACCCGTCGCCTTCAAGCATGATTTTTTCCACGCGCAGAGTTATTTCACCGTTTTCGGTGAATTTGGCCGCATTGCTCAAAAGGTTGAGGACAATTTGGCGGACCCTGGTCATGTCCGCATACATATCCCCGGGGTGATCCGGATAGGTCGCTATCAAGCTGTTGCCGTTTTTCTCCGCCAGGCCTTGAGCGGTGGCCACCGTATCCTGCAACAGGGCCACCAAATCAAATTCCTCCAAATTGAGATCCAGCTTGCCGGCCTCAATCTTGGACAGATCGAGGATCTCATTGATGAGTTCCAAAAGGTGCTTGCCGGCTCGAGAAATACGCTGCAAGGGTTCAACGAAGTCATCCTGACCAAGTTCCTCTGCGTCTTCCTCGAGCATTTCAGTAATGCCGATGACCGCGTTTAGGGGAGTGCGCAGTTCATGACTCATGTTGGCTAGGAAATGGCTCTTGGCCCGGTTGGCTTCTTCCGCATCCTGTTCACGCTGCTTCAGCTCGGTGATGTCGCTATAGACCGCGACTGTTCCGCCACCGTCGGTTTTGAATTCCCTAATCTGAATCCAGCTGCCGTCATCACGCCGCTGCAAATGTGTGCCACCGGGATTATGGTGTCGCTCAAGTCGCTCTTGGACCCATTCATCAATCCGCCCTTTGGCGTCGCTGACAAGGCCCAGTTCGGCAGCTTTGCGGATGATGTGATTGAAGGGGGTGCCTGGTGTAACCACATCGCCCATACCCGGATAAAGCAGATCCCGATAGGTGCTGTTACACAAAACCAAGCGATCTTGCGCATCATAGAGCGAAAAGCCCTCTGAGATGCTTTCGATGGCAGCAGTCAGACGTTGTTGGGCCTGTTCGACCTCACGCAGATTATTTTCTTCCACCTCGATCGCCGTGTCCCGAAAAACCGTTAGGGCTTCGGCCATGCGGGCAATCTCATCGTTTCCGGATGCCGCTGGCAGCGGTTCTCTAAGGTTACCACCCGCGATCGCCAGCATACTGTCGCTCAGCCCGGTCAGGCGGGCAATCAGGTTCCGGCTGACATAGAGCCAGCCGATCAACAGGGAACTTAGGAGGCTCAATACCACAACGGCAAACATGATAATGGTGCTGGTGCGCCGCACCGATCCCGCCTCCAGGTTCCCGGTGGCGATATCAGCACGTGCACCCTCCAACAAATTATCGACAGCTTCCGTCAAACGGTGTGAAAGTTCGGTGTTTTCCGCCAAAAGCTTTTCGCCACTGGAAATCAAATCAAGCTCTTGGCGCCGCACCTCCGAGAGACTATTGGGGCCGCTCGTCAAAGAAGCGAAATCCGCAACACGAGGCTTTAAGAAACGCTGCTCCAAAGGCGGGAGGTCCGCCATCAAACGCTCTACAGTTTGCAGAGCCTTGCGGATGGGAAAGATCAAGAGATCCAAATCAGATCGCGACTTCACCGACGCCATTTGCACCAAGGCATCATTAACGGCCGATACTTCCACTTGAATCTTTTGCAAGGGAAATGCAATCGAAACACTTCGGGTCAAGTCGCTCATGGCGATTCGGCGCTCATCTTCCGGAAGATTAGGATCATCGATTGCCTTGCGCAGCTTTAAAAGCTTTCCGTCCATGACCGAAATTCCCGGATTCAGCGCCAACTGAGCTCCTTTGTTGGTAATGGAAAGTCTGTTCAGTATGGCCCGCTTTTGTTCGCTTGCTGCCAAGTTTTGGCCGACGAGGAGATCCAATGCCGTCAAGTTTTCGCCAAGACTGCGCACGGCCAATTCGATGGCCTCTAAGGCCGTCGCATCAATTTCGTCCCGCTTAAGGTCCGCCACCAATTGATTTAGCCGATCGACTTCGGCTTTGATCGAGGCCACCTGCACTTGGCGCTGGTTATCGCTGGTGACAGCAAGCAAGGATGGAGCAGCGGCGACGACCCGTTCGGCTTCCCGAGAAATTTCCAGCGCTCCCAACGCGGAAGGGACGCGCTGTTCGGTAATCCGCTCGACCACGCTCCCAATGGCCAAAAACGAATAGACCGCGGCAATGGCAGCAAGAATTGAAAAGGCACTAATTCCAAAAAAGGCAATGAGGAGGCGCCAACGAACTCCAAAGCGATGAGTCATTTTTGCCGATCCGGAAAAAGAAACCCTGTCATGCAATGAAACCTCGCGCAGCGGCCTTACTGGACGGGCAAGTATTCACCATTTGTCCAAGAATACCATGAAAATCCCGGATCGGTGATGTCTCCATTGGTATCAAAGTCAAGTGTGCCCAACACGGTGTCGAATTTTTCGTTGTGCATCACCGAAATGACTGTGTCCAAGTCCAGGGTGCCGGCCTTTTCAACTGCATCCGCCCAGACCTGAACGGCCGCGAAGGCATAAAGTGTATAACCATCGGGCTCAATGCCGCGGGCCCGAAACTCCTCTACCAGGTCCGCGTTATCTGGATTGAACCGGGGGTCGGGGAAAAAAGTGAACAATGACCCTTCGCCTGCCGGGCCTGTGATCAACCAGAAATCCGGCGTTGAAAGGCTATCTCCCGACACAAATTGCAGATCATCGTTTTGATCCCGAGCCTCACGCAAGATCAGCCCCATCTCGGCGGGATAGCCACCGACAAAAAGCACATCGGTCCCTGCGTCAATAAGTTTGTTAACGACCGGGGAATAGTCCACATCACCGGGTTGGTAGGAATCAAATATGACTTCTGATACACCAAGGCTGTTGATTTTTTTCTTGGTTTCCTCCGCCAGGCCAAGCCCATAGGCACCGCCATCATGTAGGATTGCAATTTTCTTGTCGCCCCAATTACTCGCCAGGTAGTCTCCAACCACTATCCCTTGGCTATCATCTCGGCCGCAGACGCGAAAGATGCTGGGCCCGCCTTCATCGGTAAGTTTGGTGTTCGTCGCAGAGGGGGAAATCATCAAGATGCCGGCTTCCTCATAAACTTTGGAAGCGGGAATCGAGGCGCCCGAAGACCAATGGCCGATCACAGCACTTACGCCGTCATTGACGAATTTTTTTGCCACCGCAACGGCTTGATCCGGATCGGCGGCATCGTCGCCGGGTATTAGCCGTACTTGATGCCCTAAAACGCCGCCAGCTGCATTGATCTTTTCGAGCGCAACGTCCGCGCCGACTCGGTATTGCTCGCCGCCCCAGGCGTATTGTCCTGATAAGGGGGCGCCAATTCCCACAAGTATCTCCGCTTTCGAGGCCTTATTGACCGCCATGGCGATTACGACTGTCAGAGCTAAAAATAGATGCTTAATCTTGAATTTCTTGATCGCGTGCATTGTTTCGCCTCCTGTCAGAAAGACTGCAATAGAAGCCCTTTTTGTATTTTATTTTGAAAAACTATATCGATTTAGCGGCCTGGTCGCAAATTGAGTCTGCCGTCGGGACATTGAGACCACGATGATCAAGTCCCTTGTCTCAGAATTATAGTCATGGATATCTTTTGAGAGCCGGGTGGCGCCGCGTAGCCCCGGACAACGCCAACTTTGTAAGGTTTAAGATCGTCATAGCTGCCAAAGGAAAAGTCGGCCTTCTTGTGCTTGAAAAAAACTAACTCGTTAGCTGGCAGAGGATCTGAGAAGCCAAACCATTTTGCGCGTTCGGGTCGAGACCAGACTGTAAATAAACTGTTATGCTTTCCTTCTTCAGTGCCTTCCAGAGCCCGTTTCCAGAGAAAGAAACTTATCTCGAATTCACAGTCGGCACGCTGGAACCCTTCGCCGATGGTCTCTGTCATAAGACCCTGTTGATCCAGATCCTCGCCGTAAAAGGGGCCGTAAAAAGGAGGGTAATCGGTCGCGGCAATTTTCAGCTTTCTGTTATCCGCTAGCACCGACGATGTCATGATCGCAAGGGCAGCGAAAAGGGTGATAAAGACTTTCAAGGACACCTCCCTAACAGATCGATGACAACAGTTTGTGACCGGGATCACAGATCGAAACAGACCTCGAAACACTTTACGATTAAGGCATGACGGGCAAATCTTTGGCGATCGGGATTGGATTGATCGGATCCCGAGCCGATTGGGAAAGAGATCGTCCCCCAAACCAAAGAGATCCAGGGTTTGACGCAGGGAATTGTCCGAACGCCTGATTCTTTCGGTAAGTACCACTCGGCAAGTAGTCAGCTGGTGATCTGTTACGTAGTCTCTTCATTCAGCTCCCAATCGGCCCGGAAGTTCGGAGGCGCCCTCTGGGTGCCTACTGCTTGACCTCTTGAATATGAGAGTGACCAATCGATCGGAAATAGGAAATCCCATAAAGATGGGATAGTATTTCCACAATTTAGTGTGTTTTGCTGAGTCGAAAGCCGCCCTAAGGTCCATCGGGCTTTGTTAGGTCGCTTCTCGCATGAGGAAAGAATTATTTCCCAATCAATGAAATTTATAGTTTTCGACTGGGCATTCTATGGGGTTTAACTGTTTGCTAGCTCAATGACGAACGATCCAGTCAGCATTATTCTAGTCGAAGATGACGACGCCATGCGTCGTTCTTTGGTACGCAGCTTGGAGGTCGAACAGGACTTTCAAGTGATCGCCGATTGCCCGACCTTTGCAGCGGGCGCCAAGGCCGTTACCTCTTCACCGGCACAAGTTCTGATAACCGATTTGAAGTTACCTGATGGACATGGTTTCGAGTTGATCCGGATGGCACGGCATGAGCGACCTGATATGGAAATTATGGTCATCTCGGTTCTTGGTGACGAACAGAGCGTTGTCACGGCGATCTCGGCGGGTGCCTCGGGCTTCCTCCTTAAAGACGCGCGTGCTTTGGACATCGTACGATCGGTTCGCGAGTTGATGGCTGGGCGCTCGCCTATTTCCACATCAGTTGCTCGATTTATCATTCAGGTTGTGCAACAATCTGCCGAGCCCGAGACAAAAAATAGGCTGCTTACTGATCGAGAAATGGATATCCTATGGGGTATCGCAAAAGGGTTCACATATAAAGACGTTGCTGAGCGCTTGGAAATTTCCCCAAATACCGTGCCGAGTCATATCAAAAATATATACCGGAAATTGGAGGTCAATTCGCGCAGCGAGGCGGTCTTTGAGGCTATACAGCGTGGGTTGATTAGTCTGTCTTGAATGCTGCATCAAACAGCCGAGTCTTTTGGGGGCGCCCTTCCGTCTTGGTATTTTGGAGTATCATTACGGCCGCAATCGCTTTTTTTCTATCTTTTGAACTGCTGCCGCTCCCGCAGGGTGTTACTCCTTTGAGTGTGATGACCTTTGAGCAAGGCTCTGAGCCGAGCCTTCAGATTCGCTTGCCAGACAATTGGCGAAGCCATCCTGAACGCCCTAATGAGTTAGCGGTTTATCGCGCACAGTTCGACGATCAGGATCGTCGAAAAGAAACTTGGGCCGTTTACATCCCGAGTCATTCCGGCCAAGTTCAGGTGACGGTCAATGGCTTGAAACTTACAGGGGGCGGCTTTTTCAGTGGGGAATTGAGCGCCGACCAAAACGCACCTTATTTCGCGCCCATATCGCCATCCGTCATGGAAAAGAAAAGCAATACAATTGATATCACCCTTCAGCCGGGCGGACTCCTCGTCGGGTTTTTGAGCCAGGTTTACGTGGGGCCTGCCGAACAGCTGCGAGGTAGCTTTGATTGGTACTATTCCCGCGCGGTTAGGCTGCCAGTTCTCGTCGTGTTCTGGCAATTGCTGTTAGCTGCCTTATTGTTCCTGCTTTGGATAAGTCGGAGAAGCGAAAAGGCGGCCCTTTACTGCGCCATCATGATGCTAATGAGCAGTGTCCACGGCATACCGGTATTTCTGCCGAGTTCGATCGATGTTTCTGAAACCGTTACACAACTCGGATATGTCATGAATTTCTGGCTTTCGGTCCTTGGCTTATTGTTTGTTTGCGAATTGACCGGACGTCACCTGCCGCTCAAGATACGCTATTTCCTACTTGTGCCGGCTGCTGCAACCGTTGCCTTTGTGGTGTTGCCGGAGAACCTATTTCGTTATTTCGATTTAGCCGTTGTGGTGCCCTTCAGCCAAATCATCGTTGTATGGATCCTTTTTATATTGGTTCGTTCAGCGATTTGGGAAAAGCGCTGGGATGCCTCAATTTTGCTCATTTCCATAATAGGCGCCTGCGCGCTGGTGGTTCATGATTCCCTCATCATTATGAATGTTTTGGATGACAGTAATATTCTTCATTTTCGAACCGTTTATATATTGATCCTTCCGGCCCTGAGCATTGTCTTTTTCCAAAGACTAACCGAATCCATGAACCAAGTGGACAGTCTTGTAAGTACACTGGAAGACCGCATCGAGCAGAAAGAGCGGCAGCTCCGCGAAACGTATGAGCAGCGTCAAGTTTTGGAAGGACGCCAGGCACTCAATGACGAGCGTCAGAGGATCATGCGCGACGTGCACGATGGCCTGGGCGGACAACTGATGTCGATAATCGCCATGGCGACCAGCCGGGATACCAAACCGGATGCCATCGAAGAATCGGCACGGGCCGCCTTGGAAGATCTCCGAACCATGATTTATTCTCTCGGAATTAACGAAGACATAACTGGCCTTTTAGGAACTTTCCGGGAGCGCGCGGAACAGCAGCTTGCCTTGCAGGGCATCGAGCTGGAGTGGAACATGATCGAAATCCCGCCCATCGAAGGCCTAACTCCTTCCGCGGCCTTGAATGTCATGCGTATCATGCAGGAGGCTGTAACAAACGCTGCTAAACATTCAGGGGCGAAAGGTGTCAAGATAGGCTTTCGCCTGATCGCAGGTGAGGTTGAAAAACTCAGAATCGAGATTGAAGATAATGGCTGTGGCATCAGCCAAAGGGATACATCTGGACATGGACTCGAAAACATGGCTCAACGAACAGCTGCTATTGACGGTGAGCTTGAGGTCGATCCCCTAAGAGAAGGTACGCTGGTAAGTTTGACGATACCGACCAAGTTTAAGACGCAGTCACAGGTAAAACCAACTTAAAAAATGTAATAAAAAGTTCCCGTGGAACACAGGGGGAGGATGAATTGCTGTTTTTTGCATCTAAAAGACGTTCCGCAATTCGTCGGGCAATGCGGTGCCTTTTGTTATCGGCTAACGCGATCCTCTTAGCCGAAATGCCGGCTTTGGCGGTGGAAGGGAGCACTGCCGCGGGGCCGATCGGTGGAACGGACATTCGCGCCGCCCAACTTCCTCCTCCAGGATTATATGGCATTGGCGCTGTGGCTTACGGCGAAAATCAAGGTTTTAATGATGGCAACGGTGACTCTGACCCTGTGCTGAACGGCCTGGAACAGCGGACAGCAACAGGCGGTGGCGCGCTGTTGTATGTTCCTGATTTTGAGGTATTCGGCGGCAACCTGGGCTTTGTCGGCTTATTGCGCGCGAGCCAGCAATGCGGCCGGCTGTTTGCGAATTCGGAGCGACGCTGTATCGAGGGTTTTGGCGATCCCTATGTGGAAGTGGATTGGTCGCGGTTTTTCGGCGAGTGGCGCCCGTCGAAATATGACGGAGCTTACCCCATACCCCAAGGCCTTACGCTGCAACTTGGACTCGGTGTGGTTATTCCACTCGGCAGGTACAGCGCGGAGGACGCAAGGACCAGCGGGGTTACCATCGGCAACAACATTTGGGACGTCGCTCCTTCGCTGGGCTTCACCTATGTGACACCACCGATCATCGCTGATGGTACCGAACTAAGTTCCAAGATATTTTTCAACAATTATTTCGAAAATCCCGAAACCGATTATCAGTCCGGGTCGCTGGTCAACGTTGATTTTGCCTTGACCGAGAAAATTGGCAAATTTCAAGTTGGCTTAGCCGGCCTTTATGCTGTTCAAGTCGAAGATGATGAGCAATTTGGTGTTAGAGTGGGCTCCGATGGGCGCCGCGCACGGGTGCTCAGTCTTGGCGGTGTGGCGGCATACGATATGCCGGAATATGGTGCTGCCGTTAAACTAAAGGGCGTCACAACTATCGTCTCACAAAACACGGTAAACGGCTTTGGCATAGCCCTTACTTTCATCAAGAAGCTTTATTGAGCGCCGCGATCCGGGCTTCTTGCCAGGGGGTAAAGATACAAAGGCGAATGTGATTATTTTTTGATCGCTGAATTGGTTGGTATGGCCCAAATACCCGCTATTTCGGCCAATTCAGTTTGAGGCTTTTGTTGGGGCAACATTATCATTTCTCAGCCACACTGCTTCGTACTATTGGTGATTTGTCGTTTCTGCTTACCTTTGCGAAGCGATCTGATCTCCAACTTACCGCCAATCAACAGTAGATTCTCGGACTGAGTCTGAGGTGATACCCAGATGTTAAATCCGGTGGAGTTGATAGTGGGGCCAGATGCCGGATTTTTCGACAAATACGGAAGCGTTCCTGCCGGCGAATAGCCCGTCGCCTGTGACAAAAACCGACTGCCAGCCGGCGGCCAGGCCGCCTAGGATATCCGTATGCAGGGTGTCACCGCAGATCGCGACCCTATTTGGGTCAATGCCCGGCAAGGATTCTTCAACCATCTTGTATACATCAGGAAAAGGCTTGCCGAAGTACAAGACTTCCGTGTCGATATGATCGCTGATCCTCTGCCCGAAAAAGCCCGGCTCTAGGGAAAACCTCCCTTCGCGAGGTGCGACCAGATCGGCGTTGGCGATGATCACTCTTCGCGGCTTCTGCTGCAAAGATGCTTCAAGCAAACCCTGTCTTTGCATCGTCCAATCTGCCGAGGACAGAAACAAAAACCCCTCTGTTCTATCGAAGGCCTCTGCGTGGTCACTTAAACGTATAAATTGCCCGCGCAGATCTGATAGCCCGTCCTCTGGCGTGGCTATGACTCCCCACAAACGGGAATCCGCAAGTTTCATCGCGGCGTCTCTACTCGTGACGATTTCGTTTGTCTCGACCTCTATTCCCAATCGACGGAACTTATCTAGGGCGCCTGATTTCTCATAGCTTGCGGCATTGGTCAGTATTCTGATGAGATGCCCCTTGCTGCGCAGTTGCTGCAGTCTTTTGTTAGCGCCTGGAATCTGAATATTGCCAATGTTCAGCACCCCAAAGGCATCGAAAACAAAGGCATCGATTTCCTCCGAGATCTCCAAAAGAGACGCGAGGGCTTTTGTGCCCTGTCTAGGAGAGGACACTGGCAGGCGGGGGCGTAGCTCTTCGTAGCGTTCAAAAACCTTTTCTGCGGTGATCATTCCGATTCCATAACGAATTTCTCTGTTGAGGGTAGCCCTAATGCGGCAGTGATTCAGGCACGATGCTCCGGCTGAAAAAATGGGAAAAGACGATGTAAGTCAATAGGTTCGGGTGGATCGCTTCAACGGATCGTTTCCCAAAAAGCTCATGTGAAAATCCCTGATCAACAAACCTTCCAATTTCCGAAGATGGAATACTATTTTTGAGAATTATATTGCTTTTTTTGGTCGAATGGTCTTTTTTAACGACGGATTTTGGAGATATGAGCATAAAATGTCAAAAAAAGCTCATGCGCGCAGGGAAAAAATCGTAGAACTTACACGCCAGCGAAACTTGGTGACGGTCGAAGGCTTGTCTCGCGAGCTTGTGGTATCCGCGCAGACCGTTCGACGAGACATCAATTCATTGTGCAGGGCAAACCTTTTAAGGCGTCGCCATGGTGGCGCCGAACTCTTTGAAAGGCCCTTGAACCTCTCATACGATCTGCGTACGACACAAAACGCGGAGGCGAAGCGATCCATTGCGCAGGCGGCAGCCGAGCTGATCCAAGACGGCACCACTATTTTTATTTCAATTGGCACCACGCCGATGATGGTGGCCGATGCCTTGAAAACTAAGAAACAGCTCACGGTTATTACCAATAACCTGAATGCGGCAATGGCGCTGAGCACGGAACAATCCAATCGGTTGATCTTGCCAGGTGGCGAGGTCCGTCTGCCTGACCGGGATATATTGGGTGACGAAGTCGTCGCACTGTTCAATTCCCACCGGGCGGAGGTTGGTATCTTCGGCGTTGCGGGTATTGATGAGGACGGCAGCCTATTGGACTTTCATAATTCCGAAGTCAAGGTGCGTGAAAAAATCCGGGAAAATTGCCGACTTTCCATATTGGTTGCCGACGCTTCAAAGTTTGGCAGAGCGGCACCCGTTGTCGGCGGAAACATTTCCGATGTGGACCGGGTCATCATAGACAAATCCCCACAGGAGGCATTTGCCGGTTTGATTTCCGAACTGGGCGCGCGGGTAGAGATATCGGGGAGCTATGGCTGATGGCAAAAGATTCCTTTGTCGTCTTGGACAATATCGCAAAGCGTTGGAACGGTCAGCTCGGCGTCGAGAACGTTTCGCTGGATATTGCTGAAGGCTCTTTTGTTGCCTTACTCGGCCCATCGGGCTGTGGGAAGTCGACGACACTGCGGTTGCTGGCCGGTCTAGAAAACGCGGATGAGGGCCGAATTGTCATCAACGGAATCGATGTCACAAAAAGTGCACCATCGGCGCGTAACCTTTCCATGGTATTTCAGTCATATGCCTTGTTCCCGCACCTCTCTGTTGCGGAAAACGTGATGTTTGGAATGAAAGTGCGCCGTGTCCCCAAAGCCGAGAGACTGGAGAAGCTGCAAAACGCGCTGGAAATCACGGGCCTTGTGGGATATGAGGCGCGCAAACCAGGTGCCCTCTCGGGCGGACAGCGACAACGGGTTGCATTGGCACGGGCAATCGTGGCCGGTCAACCGCTTTGTTTGATGGATGAGCCCCTATCTAACCTTGATGCCAAGCTGCGTCATTCAGTGCGCAAAGACATCAAAAAGCTGCAAAAGGACCTGGGTATCACAGTCGTCTACGTGACCCACGATCAAACCGAAGCCATGAGCATGGCCGACAAGGTCGTCTTAATGAGCAAAGGACACATCCAGCAAATGGGCACACCCGAGCAGCTTTACAGTGACCCTATTAACCGGTTTGTTGCAGAATTCATCGGCGCGCCGCCCATGGCCATGATTGAGGGATCTGCCCTGGAAGGCTTTTCAGAGCTAGCGACCGTAGGCGTGCGCGCAGAGCATATTTCCATGGCCGAAGCGGGAAAGGGCCAGCTGCACTGCCGGGTCACGGAGTGTGAATTCTTAGGGGCGGAAACCTTTATCGGGCTGGAACACCCAAAAGCGCGCGGTCTTACCTTGAAGGCAGACGGTCTAAATATGATGCCCAATGGGCAGGAAGTAGAGATATCGTTTTCTGAAGGATCCTTACTTGCGTTTGATGAGGATGGGCAGCGGATAAGAGAGGACGCCGCTGCATAAAACAAGTTCGTACCCTGCCTTTATAAAATCCTAATGGCAGGGAAGAAAAGCAGGCTAAACAACTTGGAAGATGGGAGAGAAAAAATGAAATCTAATAAATTCCTAGGGTTAGCTCTCGCAGGAGCGCTCACCACTGCTCTTTCCTTCGCGCCCGGCGCAAGGGCTGAAACAGAACTGACCATGTATTATCCGATTGCTGTCGGTGGCGCCCTGACCGAAGTGGTCGATGGTATCGTTGCGGACTTCGAGGCAGAAAATCCCGACATCAAGGTCAATGCTATCTATTCGGGCAACTATGATGACACGCGTGTGCGGGCATTATCCGCGTTGAACTCCGGCGAACCGGCTCAGCTCGCCGTGATGTTTTCAATCGATGCCTATGACCTGATTGAACAGGATCTGATTGTCGCCTTTGACGATGTGGTCCAGACCGACGAGGAAAAAGCGTGGCTGAACAGCTTTTACCCCGCTTTGATGGCTAACAGTGTCATCGAAGATAAGACCTGGGGTGTGCCATTCCAGCGCTCAACCATCGTTGCCTACTACAACAAAGATATGTTTCGCGATGCCGGCCTAGACCCAGAAGCACCTCCGACCAGCTGGGATGAGTTGATCGAGGTATCAAAGACCCTGACCAAGGATGGGACCTATGGCATCATGATTCCCTCCACGGCCTATCCCTATTGGATGTTCCAGGCTCTGGCCATTCAAAACGGCAAGGAGCTGATGGCCAACGACGGTCTGACAACCTATTTCGACGATCCGGCCGTGGTCGAAACGCTGGAATTTTGGAAATCCCTTTCAGCTGAACACGGTGTAATGCCGGAAGGCACCGTCGAATGGGGCACCTTGCGACAAGCCTTTCTGGAAGGTCAGACGGCCATGATGTGGCACTCGACCGGTAACTTGAGGGCGGTAAAAGACAATGCGTCCTTTGATTTTGGTGTTGCCATGTTGCCCGGCAACAAGCGTCTGGGGTCGCCGACCGGTGGCGGGAACTTTTATCTCTTCAAAGATTCGACCGACGAGGAAAAAGCAGCGGCCATGAAGTTGATCAAATTCATGACGGCTCCGGAACAGGCGGCCACCTGGTCCATCGAAACAGGCTATATGGGTGTATCGCAAGATGCCTACGAAACCGAAGAACTAAAGGCATACACCGAGGAGTTCCCGCCGGCCCTTGTAGCGCGGAACCAATTGGAACATGCCGTGGCGGAGTTTTCGACTTTCGAAACTGCCCGTGTTCGGGATGGCTTAAACAATGCCATTCAATCGGCCTTGACAGGTGCCAAATCCCCCGCCGACGCGTTGGGTGAGGCACAATCCTCGGCTCAGCGTTTGCTGAAGGCCTATCAGTAAACAATCATGGCGCCGGTCGCTATATGGCCGGCGCCATTTTTAGACTTAACGAATAGGCAAGATGATGCCCCCCAAATCTGAAGCGCAACGAAAGCAGATTTATGCTTGGTTGTTGCTGATGCCGGCCGGGGTTTTGCTGTCCCTTTTTGCCTTTTATCCCTCTGTTGCCACCTTGTGGGCGAGCTTCTTTTCTCGCGAAACCCGTCGTAAAGCGGCGGAATTCATTGGAACCGAGAACTATCGAGACCTCTTCGCCGATCCCACTTTCTGGGTCGTCGTCGAAAACAATCTGCTCTATGCGGCCATAACAATCCCAGTATCCATGTTGATCGCCCTGGCGATGGCGCTGTGGGCGAACTCGAAAATTCCGGCGCGCGGATTTATCCGCACCGCCTATTTCACGCCAACGGTCCTTCCCATGATCGCAGCCGCCAATTTGTGGCTGTTCTTCTACACACCCGGGCTAGGCGTGCTGGACCAAATCGGCTCCCTTTTCGGATTGCCGTCCATCAATTGGTTGGGACAGCCCGAAACGGCCCTTTGGGCGGTCATTATCGTGACGATCTGGAAGGAATCCGGGTTTTTTATGATCTTTTATCTGGCGGCCCTACAGACCATCCCGACCGATCTGAAAGAGGCTGCAGATTTGGAAGGCGCCGGCCGTTGGACTTACACAATTCGCATTGTCCTTCCCCTGCTCATGCCGACCACTTTGTTTGTGGCCGTCAATGCCATGATCAATTCGGTCAAGCTGATTGATCACCTATTCATCCTCACCAAAGGTGGGCCATCGGACGCATCGAAGCTGATTCTCTATTACATTTGGGAGATGGCCTTTGCCTTCTTCGATGCGCCCCACGCGGCTGCTATGACGATTCTGATTCTTTTAGTTTTGGGCATCGTGGCAGCCATTCAGTTCTTCTATATAGACCGGCGGACCCATTACCAATGAACCGCCTCTACCAACAACTCGATTCAATCGGCGCGATCGTCTTGGCGGTCATCTGGATCTCGCCATTGCTCTTTGCCTTCTGGGCTGCTTTTCATACTACCTCCGACGCAGTGAACTTTGCCCTGCTATCCAGTTGGACACTGGCCAATTTCGAAACCGCTTGGGGCGGTGCACCCTGGCTCAGGTATTTCCTAAACACCTTTTTGTTGGTGACGATAGTTCTGGCCGGACAATTCGTTATCACGACTCTCGCCGGCTTTGCCTTTGCGCGGTTTGACTTTCCCGGCAAGGACATCTTGTTTATCTTGGTGCTGCTCCAGCTCTTCATTCTTCCTGAAGTACTGATCGTTGAAAACTATGCCATGGTGTCGCGCCTGGGACTCTTTGACACCCTCACTGGCGTTGGTATGCCCTATATGGCGAGCGCCTTTGGCATCTTTCTGATGCGTCAGGCCTTTAAGTCCGTGCCCATTGAGTTGGAAGAGGCAGCGCGCATCGAGGGCTGCAGCTGGTTCGGAATTTTGCTTAAGGTCTATGTTCCTTCCGCACGGCCGACCTATCTGGCTTATGCCCTGGTTTCCGTATCGACCCATTGGAACAATTTTCTTTGGCCCCTTATTGTTACAAACTCCAACGAGACACGGCCACTGACCGTGGGTTTGTCGATTTTTGGGGCACCGGAAAACGGCGTAGACATCTCGGTAATCTCAGCAGCAACCATCATGTCCATCACGCCTTTGTTGCTGGCCTTTTTGCTCTTCCAGCGGCAATTTGTTCAAGCTTTCTTAAGGGCAGGGATCAAATAAAAAATGCCGCGGATTTTGCAACTCTCTGACCCACATGTGGTTGCACCACCTGGATTGCTTTCAAAAAGGTTCGATAGTCTGGCGCTTTTTGCAGCAACCATTGATCACATACTTGATAGCCTGCCCAAAATTGGCCCCTTGGACGGCATCATTGTGACGGGCGACCTTGTCGACCAAGGGGATCTTGAGAGCTATCAGGCCTTTAGAGGCCAAATTGAAAGGCTTGGGCTGCCCTATTTTCTAATCCCTGGAAATCACGATGGTCGGGAGGCCATGCGCACTTGTTTTGCAGATTTGGAATTTGTCCCGCAGCGCGGTCAATTTGACTGGGTGCGAGACTTTGACGGTCTTCGTCTCATCGGCCTCGATACCTTGATCCAGGGCCAAGGCGGTGGACGCCTCAGTCCAACGTCGCTTGATTTTTTGGATCAAGCGCTGTTGCATTCCCCCAACATCGCGGTGCTCATCGCAATGCATCACCCACCCTTCATGTCAGGCTTGCCTTTCATGGATTGCATCGGCCTAAACGACTTTCAAGCGCTGGAGAAGATGCTTCAGGCAGCGGATAATAATATCCGGATTATCTGCGGCCACTTGCATAATGTAATCACGGCCGAGTTAGGGGGGCGGACTGTTGTCGCGGGTGCCTCGTGCATCAGCACATTTCCCATTGATTACCGCGAAGACGCACCCGGTGGCTTTAATACACTGCCCGTGGGCTATATGCTGCATGAGTGGGAAATGGGTTTTCGTAGCACCTACGTCCCCATGATGTCGGGAAGCGGACCCCATCCATTCTAAGAACTCCACTTTCGTGACTCATTCCCGATCTTAGGCCTTTAGTCCGTCATTTTCGGAGCGGTTTGGTGATACCCGCCTCGGCCCGCATCTGCGGCAAGGTCCGAGCCAATTCCCGCCCACGACCAGAGTTTAACTTTTGTGGGGGAGGGCACATTCGATCTGCTAATTTGGCTTAGCGCTTCATGACTTACGCTTGAATGGTGGGCTATTGTAAACTTCATTCAAGATGAGCTCGACCAGCTCGAATTGGGACTGTCCGTTGACATCCTCGAAATAGACGTGACTGGGCCAAGGATCTTGCACCCAGTTGTCATCAGGTAGATCAACTGTCTCGCAAACAGTGCGGATAGCCGCTACATAGGAGCGGGCCGCCTCGGTAATTTCCACTTTGGCCGCTTCCAGGTCCGGGATGCTGTTGCGGTCGATTTGGGGTGAGCCGATCCCGGCAGTCAAGGGCAAGTTTCGCCGAAGAGACTGCTCTTCATAAAAGGAGACATCGATCTTATCCGCTTCAAGCCGCATTATGAAACCGGGATTGACGCTAACCTTGGCCTCGGTCAAGGCCGCTAAACTTACCCCCGATACAGGCGGCGCAACATTAAGGGCTTTGCGTCGAGAACTACGCCCTTTGCGTTTGGCCTGTGTAACATAGTCGCCACGATAATTGTTGTCGTAGACCCGATCGGCATAGGGCTTGTCTCGCAGCATGTGCCGTATGGATCGGATCGACATATTCATGCAGTTCTCCGCCCCAATGAAAAAAGGCGAGCCTGACGCATCCGAGAGTTCGATCCAGCCGTTGGGGAAGGTATTCACATGGTGATCCATCCAGGGGCCCAGCACCACATCGCCCAAATGATCCAAAAGTGAATTCACCTCGTTGGGATCATTCACCACATCGGCCAGCAGGGGTTCCTGACCATAGATATCGGCAGCCAAGCTATAAGGTGCCGAAATCTGCAAAAGGGGGGGCATACCGGTCAGCTCTTCAGTCACCCGCATGATGCCGTCGATGGCCTTGGGCACGCCTTCGGTAAAATCAGGAGTACCAAGTTCGCGCCAGTTTTGCTTATTGATTAGAGTCTCGTCCGGATCGGCCCCCGGCGGAAACTTATCCGGATACATCATGAGTTGGCCCAAGGGCTCGCAGGTAAAGGCATAAAGCGCCCATGTCATGTACATCTTATTGGCACCGAGCAGCCTGGTGACGGCCAGGTTCGTCCGCACATAGCGGTAGGGGTCGGTCTTGTAATAATTGGCAGAGGTGATGCCATAAAGATCGTTCAACACCGCGAGAGTCAGCATGTGAACGGAAGCTGTCGCATGGATTTCGTTTGCCGGCGCGAGCACCGAAAAGTTGCTATCAAAATCGCCTGCGATAGCAGCATCAAAAATCCTGCTCATTTTCTTTTTGGCATCGGCCTCGCCGGATTGCCAGGCCCGCAGCAGATGCAAGCCCCTGGGGAAAGCATAATCTTCAATTCTGATCATAAAAGCTTCTCTTGCCTTTATTATGTTGGCCCGGACCTGGTCAAGCGGAGAATGGGTCTATTGGGCTGATTGCTGTCCCTTATAAATGCCGCGGTGACAGTGTTGAAGATTAGGGAACCAAAACTTCGCGGACGGTAACGGCCTTATCCAGCCGATCCATTGCCGCATTTAACTCATCAAAACCAATTGTTCTGGAGTGAAGGCGATCGACCGGTAATTTGCCGTCTTTGAAGAGTGACATGTAGCGGGGGATGTCACGGCCGGGAACGCAGCTACCCATATAGGATCCCTTTAACGTCCGCTCTTCTGCGGCAATGCTGAGGTGGGACAGGGTTACCTCTGCGCCCGGCCCCGGCATGCCGGCGGTCACCGTGATACCGCCCCGCCGTGTTAGAGCGTAAGCCGTGCTTAGTGCGCGAGGTGAGCCGGCTGTCTCAACAGCAATATGCACACCTCCGTTGGTGAGGCGCCGAACCTGCTCGACGCAATCCAATTGACTCGCGTTCACCGTGTGATGGGTGCCGAGCTCTTTGGCAAAGGCCAATTTCTCATCGCTTAAGTCGACGGCAATGACTTGCCCGGCACCAGTGGCTATCGCTGCCATAAGTGCGCTCAGGCCGACGCCGCCCAAACCGACCACGGCCACGGTTTCCCCGGCTTTAAGGCCAGCCGTATTCACGACCGCGCCGACACCGGTGATGACCCCACAGCCGAAAAGGGCCGCATGTTCAAAAGCTATGGACTTGTCGATCTTGACCAGTGCTTCCTTGGGGATCACGGCATATTCCGCAAAACCGGCAACCCCGGAGTGATGGTTGATCCTAATCCCGTTTTTGTGCAGCCGCGTCGTTCCGTCCCGCAACGTGCCAGCCGCGTTCGAGGCCGTCGCGGGCTCACAAAGTGCCGGACGCCCAACCTCGCACATTTCGCAAGCTCCGCAGCTCGCCACATAGGTCGGCACGACGTGATCTCCGACTTCGAAACCTTGCACACCGGCACCGAGCTCGACGACGATCCCGGCTGCTTCGTGCCCAATGACGATGGGCGTGGGCTTGGGGCGCTCGCCATTTATCGCGACCAGATCGGAATGACATAAACCAACCGCCTTAATGCGCACCAGGACTTCGCCGGCCTGGGGTGGGTCCAGCTCCACTTCCTCAATGGAAAGAGGGCGGCTTTCGCTGAAGGGTGCCGAATGACCTGTTTCCCGGAGGACTGCCGCTTTGATTTTCATGAACGCCCTCCCAAGCAATCCAATCGGTCACAGCGACACTTCTGACACTGCTGCGTCCAGAGCATCTTCCAAGATGTCCAACCCCTCCTCGACAACTTCGGTTGTTGCCGACAGGGGAACCAGCAAACGAATAACGTTTCGTGTCGGACCAGCCGTCACAAGAATGAGTCCCCTATGAAGGGCCAAGGCAACCACCCGGGCGGTTAGGTCGCCATCCGGCTCGTTGCGGTCCCGATCCTTGACAATTTCGATGGCATTCATGCAGCCGAGCGCCCTAACATCGCCGATGCATTTGAGAGAATTTTTGCGCGCCAATTTGCGCAGCCGGGCGTCGATCATGGCTCCCAAAGCCAGACCGCGCTCTAAAAGGTGCTCTGATTCCATGACGTCTAAGACGGCAAGCGCCGCCGCGCAGGCCAAGGGGTTCCCGCCGAAAGTGCCGCCAAGGCCTCCTGGGGGAACAGCATCAATAATATCGGCGCGACCCACGATCCCTGATATAGGCAATCCGCCGCCGATGCTTTTGCCAACACAGGTCAGATCGGCGTAGACATCAAAATGCTCCATGGCGAACATTTTGCCCGTGCGTCCCATGCCCGACTGAATTTCATCGGCGACCAACACAATTCCATGCGAATCACACAGTTTTCGGATGTAAGCGATGAAGTCCTGAGAGGCGATGTTATAGCCTCCTTCACCCTGGACCGGTTCAAAAAACAGGGCGGCGATTTGATCCGGCGGACAATCGCTTCGAAAGAGTATCTCAAAGGCTTTTTTGGTATCTTCCAAGGTCACGCCGTGGAAGGGATCGGGAAACGGTATACGGTAAATATCAGACGGAAAGGGCTGAAATCCCTGCTTGAAGGGCACCATCCGTGCGCTCAATGCCATGCCCATATAAGACCGGCCATGATAGCCGTTGGTAAACGTGATCAGCGCCGGGCGTCGGGTATAATAACGAGCGATTTTGATGGCATTTTCGATTGCTTCGCCGCCGGCTGAAAAAAAGAGTGACTTTTTGGCGAAGTCACCAGGCAAAAGCGCATTCAGGCGTTCAGCCAAAGAGATATAGGGCTCATAAGGTGTCACTTGGAAACAGGTATGGGTTAGCTGGTCGAGTTGAGACTTAATGGCATTGACCACCCGGTCATTGCGATGGCCCACGTTTTGGCAGCCGATTCCACCGCAAAAATCGATGTAGCGCTTGCCCTCAACATCCCAAACCTCCGCATTGCAGGCCCGCTCAGCCACAAAGGTCGATGAATAGGCAATAGCCCGAGCCACCGAACGATCACGCCGAAGTTCAAAGTCGCTATTGGTTCTCATCAAGGCACCCAATCAAAAACATCACAATTCTTCTATAATCTCGCCAGCCATAAGACGATGTCTGGGAACAAAATCAGTGCGGTCAGGCAAATCAACTGCAGCACGACAAAAGGTATGGACGACCGGTAGATGGTCTTGATGTCCACACCGGGTGGCGCCACGCCACGCAGGTAAAACAGCGAATATCCGAAGGGCGGCGTGATGAATGAGGTTTGCATATTGACAGCCGCCAAAACGGCGAACCAAATCAGCAATTCGGATCCCGTGGCATCAAAGCCGAAATCCAATACCTTGATGATCGGAGCAAATAGAGGAAGGACGATAAAACTGATTTCGATCCATTCCAGAAAAAAGCCCATGATAAAAATTAGCACCATCATGAGTAAGAGCAGACCATGGGGGCCATAACCGGTCCCAATGAAAAGCTCTTCGATCATATCATCGCCGCCCAGACGCTTAAAAACCGCACTAAAACAGGTCGCACCGATCATGACGAAGATCACCATGGCGGTGGTTTTGGAGGTATCGCGCACAACCGTACGCATGACCGGCAAGTTTAGTTGGCGGGTAATGATGGCCAGCACAATAGCGCCGGCTGCCCCTATGCCGGCGGCTTCGGTTGGCGTGGCCAAGCCAATCATGATGGACCCTAAAACGGCCGCGATAAGGAAAAGCGGCCCAACCAGGTTCTTCAAAAGGTCGACAAACAGATTGCCTTCCAGGTGCGCGATCTTATCTAGGTCGTCTTTTTTGGGTATTGGCGCACGCTGAGGTGCGAAGATGCCCACACCCAGGATATAGAGCATATAGACGGTCCCGAGTAAAAGCCCGGGCACAAAGGCCGCCTTGAAGAGATCGCCGATGGAAACCTGTAGGATCGCGCCCATGAACACCAGCATGATGCTGGGCGGAATCAAGATCCCGAGCGTGCCACAGGCCGCTGTTACCCCGGTGGCAAACCTGGGATCATATCCCTGGCGGATCATCACCGGCAGGGCGATAACACCTAACAACATGACCGATGCACCAACAATGCCGGTGCTTGCCGCCATCACAATTCCCAGCACCGCAACCGATAGGGCAAGGCCGCCCGGCAAACGGCCACATAGGCGCTCAAGCGTCAGTAATAAGCGTTCGGCA
Source organism: Pseudomonadota bacterium (assembly GCA_039028695.1). GTDB lineage: Bacteria > Pseudomonadota > Alphaproteobacteria > Kiloniellales > Kiloniellaceae > JANQKX01. The sequence continues at coordinate 63,838 of JBCCHN010000001.1, read as the reverse complement.
AGCCCCGATTTGTCGAGCATCAAGCCCATAAAAATGAAAAGGGGTGCAGCCAATAAAAGCCAGTTGGATAGGGTCCCAGCATAAATCTTCGAGACCACCGTACCCATAAAACGCAAGGGGATGCCTGAGAGGATCGCAAAAATAACACCAATGCCACAGAGCAAAAAGGCGACCGGATAGCCGGTGAATACGCCAATGATCAACGCCACGATCATCGCGATGGCCCAACTGTATTCCGCTATGAATTCCACAGGCCCGGTCCCTAAATTCAGCTTTCGCTTGTCTCTTCGGCCAGTGCCTTCTCGTCAAGGAAACGCCGAATGACCCTTGCTAAGACGACTAAGAAAAGGATGGAAAATCCAATCGGAATGACCGACTTAATCGCAAAGCGGTCGATCATACCGCCATAATCGGACTTCTCTGCCGCGTTGAAGGAACGGGCGACAAAGCTGGTCGACAGCCACACCATGACGGCGGCAAAGGGCAGCAAGAAACATACGTCTCCGATGGTATCGATCCACTTTTTGGCGCGCGATGAAAGCCCGGAATAGATAAGGTCCGAGCGCACATGGCGATTATCGAGATAGGCATAGGTTCCCCCGGCCATCACCATGACGGCAAAAAAGTGCCATTCCAGATCAAAGACATCGTTGATAGTCAGATCGTTGCCGAGCAAGGGGACATGGAACCCCCAATCCAACATGATATTGGCCCCCATCGCCCCCCCCGTCACGGCGACGAGGACGGAGAACAAGGTGCCCAAGGCGAACCAGCTTGTAACCTCTCCCAACCAGCGGCCAAACCGTTCGGTTGATCTCAAGATACTTACCAGGCCCTGCCTGAACATCACCTCAATCTCCGTATCCTCACAGGGAAACCTTAATTCAGACTTTGTAGTTTGTTCCAGGCATCGACTTTGGCCTGGTGGGCCTGCAAGGATTCGTACATCTCCTTGACGACCGGCTTCTGCAGTTCTTCCGCCAGCACTTCTTGCCAAGCTTCGCGCAATCGCTCCATCACACTCTCAGGCAAGCGGTTTGTAATTGCGCCCTTTTCCGCCATGCGGGCGATGACCTCTGTTTGCTCAGCAGGCAATCGATTGAAAGTGTATTGAATCGTGGCTTGACAGGCTAAGTCAATTTGAGCTTTTCGCTCGTCGCTAAAGCCATTCCATACATCCAAGTTGATGATGAAAGAGAACCAACTGGCGGATTGGTGCCAACCGGGGAAATAGTTGTACTTCGCAATCTCGTAAAAGCCCATGGCTTCATCAACGGTCGGAATCGCGAAGTCGGCGGCATCAACACGGCCTCTCTCAAGGGCAAGATAGGTCTCGCTGCCGGGCACAAGCTGAGTGGATGCGCCTAGTTTAGTGAGCACCTTGGCACCTAGACCGGATATGCGAATGTTCATACCGTCATAGCTTTCCGGACCGGTGATTTCTTCGCGATACCAACCGGCGGTTTCCTGTGGCTCAATGAAACAGGGGAAAACCATTACGTTGTGCTTTTCATATTCACGGCGAATGATCTCAATTCCGCCACCGGCCCACATCCAGGAAGAAGAAACCTCAGACGTGGGGCCAAAAGGCAAACCGCCGTAAAACTGAGCGACGGGCACTACGCTTGACCAATAACCCATCCAATCCCAACCGGCATCAATGGCACCACTGCTGACGGCGTCAAATACTTCCAAAGTAGGAACAAGATCACCCGGTTCGTGCAGCTTTAAGGTCAAGTCGCCACCGGTCGCGATGCTTACGTTATCCGCGAATTTGACACCCATCTGTCCCAACAGATTATTTGTGCCGAAAGTACTGGCAACATCGATCTCTTCCGACATAGCAGGCGAGGCGCCAACCATTAAAGCAACACTCACCGCTGCTGCTAGGCCTTTTCCGTTCATCATTTTATCCTCCCATTTTGAAGATGGCCGGGGTGGTGGTCATGTGACAGAATTTTGTTACAGAAAAACGACATCCCCCCTCAGTCTTTTGCCTACTGGGGCTCTTGTCGATTGTGATACGCGTCGACGGCCTCAGTACTCAGCCTGATTTGTCAGCGAAAGCGCAGGCAAATTTAGCCACCGGGAAATAGTGATTGAAGGAGGTTAATCTGTAAAATAATATATATTTTCGTTTAATATAACTTTTTCTGATAATGACACCCTTTCGTCAGCTTACTTATGTCGTCGCCGTTGCCGAACATGGCAGCATATCAGCAGCAGCTGAATTTCTTGCTATTTCCCAGCCGGCCATCAGCGCTGCCATCCAAAAGGTTGAAGCGGAATACCAGCTGAAACTTTTTAACCGAGAGCGACCCCATCGCTTGGTTCTGTCTCCCGTTGGCAGAAGGTTTGTCGCTCAGGCGAGACGGTTCCTTGAAAATGCCCAGGAGTTTGACGACGACGCCAGAAATCTAAGGCAGACGCCGCGTGGTGTCATTGATGTCGGCTGTTTCGTGCCAACCGCCGCTTTCATCGTTCCCATCATATTGAAAGGCTTGAGGGACCGGGGACTCGATATCTCAATCCAGATTCATGAGGCTGATTTGGATGAGCTGAACCGCATGTTGGCTCAAGGCACGATTGATGTTGCCCTGACCTATAATATGTACCCAAGCCCCGCCATCGATTTCGAGACTTTAATTGATGCGCCGGCTTATGTGTTGTTATCGAGAGATGACCCCCTAGCCCGGGAAGATGCCGTATCCCTAAGCCAGCTGGCGGAACGGGATATGGTGGCGCTGAACTTGCCGATAACCCAGCAGTTTTTCCTATCGTTGTTTTCACAAGCCAACCTGCGGCCCAGGATAAAACATCAGGTCAAGTCATATGAACTTGTGCGCAGTCTTGTTGCTGCTGGTGAAGGCTATGCGATTCTTATCATGCGCCCCGTCAATGAACGGGCATATGATGGTAGCGAACTGGCCTATGTCCCATTGCGAGGGGATATACCAACCTCACAATACGGACTTGCTTTCACAAACCGGTCCTATCCAACAAAGCTTGTGGAGACCTTTGCGGACGTATGCCGAGATCTCTTGAAGAGCGAAAAACAAGCGGACAAGTACTATGTTCACTTAGACACGGCCCGGTGATCGAGAATCCAAATCACACTTGCGATTTGCCTAATCAAGAAGGCCCGCTTTGTATTGGGGGAGGGGCGCGAGGGGGCCAGAGCATCCTAGAGGTCGCGAGAAAGCATCTTCTTTGCGCTGCTCCTGTTTCAGCCCAAGTGGGCTAGGTGAGGGACGATGACGGCCACGAGCAGCCTTAATTGGTCCATGGCGGCCAAACCCTTATCGCTGTGTTTCACGAAAACGCCGATGGAAATAAACGCCTAGGGAAATGATGGATTGTCCTGGCAGCTTAGCCCTGTCGCCAAAGGCCCTGTATCTACATAAAAAGAAGGTTTAATGATCAAGGGAATTTTGACAACATGATCACAAATCGGAATGTACCCAATCAAGGCGCCAAAGTCTCCAGAAAGGTGGGTCCAGCTTTCGTTTCCTTGGAAAATCGATAGGATCCACACCAACGTGCATCATCCGAAAAACCTCTTTCTTCAGGTGGCATTTAGTCCTAACAATTTAGTGAGCTAAGTTGAATTGAGTTTACCAAAGAAAGCCTCGATTTGTTATGCATCGGTATTAACAGTCTCGTCCGAACAGACCCTAAGTAAGGAACTTTGAAGAAATGAAGATGCGCAAATCGATAATGAATCTTTCCATGGCAGGTGCCGTATCTATGCTTCTGGGGATGGGCCAGGCGTTTGCTGGTTCTCAGTATGTGGATGAAACAGGCTATGCCGTCTCGGGATATGACCCCGTGGCTTTTTTCAGTCTTGAGCAGGCACCGGTGGGATCCTCCCAACCTTCGGCTGTTCCGGGTAAATCATCGATCACCGCTGAATGGAACGGCGCCAAGTGGGCCTTTGTCAGTGAAGAAAACAAGGAAAAGTTTCTAGCAAACCCTGAAAAGTACGCGCCCGCGTATGATGGGCACTGTGCCTATGGCTTGGCCCAGGGTGGCAAGGTACCCGGAAATCCGAATTTGTGGCGCATTGTTGACGGCAAACTCTATTTAAACATCAACCCTCCAGTGGTAGGCTTTTGGGAAGCGGATATTTCCGGCTTTATCAAAGATGCCGACCAAAACTGGACAACGGCAGAAGCGAAACCAGCGGCGAGCAATAGCTGGACTGCCCTGGAGAACAACAAAGGTACCTATGAAGTCGTCGGACCCCTTAATAACTAGGGACTGGATGAGTTAAATCAAATTCACAACAGCTTTAACCTTTAGGAGCATCAAAAATGTCTAAAAACTCTAAGGTTTTCTCAGCGGCATCAATTGCCGGCGCCGTGGCCTTGGCCGTCGCCGCAACAGGATCAATTTCTACGCCTGCCCAAGCGGCGGCAAAAGAAAAGTGCTATGGTATCTCCTTGGCCGGGCAAAACGACTGTGCCGCCGGTCCAGGGACCACCTGCGCTGGAACCTCTACCATCGACTACCAGGGCAATGCCTGGACACTTGTGCCTGCTGGTGATTGCGTCAAGTTCGGTGTTGATGAAGCCAATGCTGACTTTGATCTGCCTGGTGATCGTAAGGGCTCCCTAGAGGCGATTGATCGCGACTTGCCCGGTTGACCGTGGAGAAAAGAGCTCGCGCTGATTTTGACGTTGGTTATCTAAGTCAGCGCGAGTTTCTCTTTTCGGAAGCAAGCCCATGGTTTTGGCCGATAACCAGCCTAAGCGATTATTGAGTGTGCAACTGTGTCAGAGCCAAAACGATCAAAGGTTTGTTGGGTCGCAGCCAAGGTGCCGGCGCGGGTTGGGCTTAGCCTCAAGCCACAGCACTACCAAGATATCTTAGACGGGCACCCCAATATTGGCTGGTTTGAAATTCATGCGGAAAACTACATGGGCGACGGCGGGGCGCCCCATCACTACCTTTCCCGTGTCCGTGAAGATTATCCCCTTTCCATGCACGGGGTGGGGCTGTCCATTGGCTCTGCGGGAGATCTCGATAAGGCACATTTGCAGCGCTTAACGGCACTGAACACCCGCTATGAACCCGGATTGGTGTCAGAGCACCTAGCGTGGTCAAGTCACGACAGCCTCTATTTTCCCGATTTGCTGCCCGTGCCCTACACCGCAGAGACTTTGAGACGGGTCGCGGAACATGTGGAACAGGTTCAAGACGCCCTGAAAAGAATTATTCTGCTCGAGAATCCCTCTTCCTACCTCTCATTTGAATCCAGCACTCTGTCGGAAACAGATTTCCTCAGGGAACTCGCCGCTAGGACCGGCTGCGGACTGCTCTTAGACGTCAACAACGTGATGGTTTCCGCCACCAATTTGAACTTCTCGGCCGAGGCCTATATGGATGCCTTTCCCTTAGACAAGGTGGGGCAAATCCATCTCGCGGGGCATGCAAGCGATCAGGATGAAACTGGCGCCGAAGTTCTGATCGATTCGCACGATCGACCGGTGGCAGATCCCGTGTGGGATCTTTACCGCCGAACCATCGAGCGCCTGGGCAGCGTACCAACTCTTATCGAATGGGACGAAAATTTACCGTCGTGGGCCACTTTTGAGGCCGAAGCTCGTGCCGCCGAAAAAATAATGAGGGAGACTGCCGGGGCCGGGGCCGGGGATGACCAGGATTATGCCCAGTCACCGGGTTCCCGCTTTGTGATGGAGCGGCAAATTGCCCAGTTTGTCTGACGGTCAGGCGGCATTCGCCCGGGCGATTTTGGATCCACTGGAACCGGCGCCTAGTGATATTCAACGCCCCACCGGGTTGCCGCACACGGCACCACAGGTTCGGCGTTTCGATATATACCGAAATAATGTGACAGTTGCCGCTATCGATGCGCTCGGTGATAGTTTTCCTTGTGTGCGGACTTTAGTCGGTGAGGAGTTTTTTCGCGCCACGGCCCGTGCCTTTTTGGATAAATCGCGCCCGCGGTCACCGTTGCTCTTCCGATACGGCGACACTTTTGGCGATTTTCTCGAATTTTTCCCTCCAGCCGCGCGCTCCGTGCCCTATCTGGCAGATGTCGCACGATTGGAATTCGCCCGTCTCCGGGCTTTTCATGCAGGCGATGTCAACCCTCTTTCTATAGCAACCCTGGGCGAGACTGCCGATGACAAACTAGCAACGCTTGTTTTTGGCATTCACCCTTCCGTTTCTTTGATTCGGTCTCGGTTTCCGGTGGCGTCTCTCTGGGCCGCGACTTCTGGATTGATCGATTCTGACAAGGTCGATATGAACAGCGCCGAAGATGCCTTGGTTGTCAGACCCTATCTTGAGGTGAATACTCATATTTTGCCCCGTGAGGGCGCCGGTTTTCTCGCTGCGCTTTTGCAAAAGAAAACGCTTCAAGAGGCCGCTGAAATCGGCGGTTCCTCGGCGACCGATTTCAATCTATCTCTCCATCTCGCTGGCCTTTTCGAGTACGGTGTTTTCACCGACATCAGCTTGAATGAGAATTCGGACTAATTTCGTAGTAACGACGGTTTTTCATAAAGGGATCCACGATGATTCAGCCAATCAATAACCTCTATATGCGAACGACTGATGCCATCGCCCGGGTCGCTGATGCCTGGCTCATGGGCCTTCTAGCCCGACTCATTTTTGCAGCCGTGCTGTTCTTTTATTTTTTCAACTCAGCCATGACAAAATTTGACGGCGGTCCCCTAGCAATTGCCGATGCGGCCTATTTTCAGATTGTTCCGCCAATCGTGGAGGCAGCCGGATATGACACCGCACAGGTCGCTTTCTTTCCATGGGGATTGATTGTTCACGCAGGCACCTATGCCGAGGTGATCTTACCTATTTTCATCCTGCTCGGTCTGCTCACTCGATTGGCGGCCGTAGGTATGATCGGCTTCACCGTCGTTCAAAGCTATGTGGATATCGCCTTTCACGGAGTCGACGACGCGACGATCGGTGCATGGTTCGATAATCTTTCTAATGCAGTAATCCTGGATCAACGCGCCTTATGGGTCTTTTTGTTCGCATACTTGGCTTTTAAGGGCGCCGGCAAGTTATCTCTGGATTTTCTCATCGCGCGTGGCCTTAGAGGGCAGTAGATAGCGACCGGTAGGACTGATAAGGACCTCTTGAGCTTTGGTCGCTTCCAGCTCTGTCGGTCGTCCGGTTTTTGCGATGTCAGTATTTGGATGCTTTGGGCAGCGATGGCTTTAAATATAGCCAACGCGGACCTTTTCTGGTTATTTCAAAATCGCAAAATCTAACCGCAACTTACATTGAAAAACGCCTGCGCCAAGGCAGCACAATGAAGGGTCGAACACCCAAGGCGACCTCTTTTAAAGTATGACTAAAACACCTACCGAAGAGGGCATACGACAAGAAAAGAAAAACAGCTTAACCGGATCGCTCAAAGGAACGCAAACAGTCAATCGTATTTCGTTTTCGGCGCCGATTGCTGAAGACTGAATAAATTTTAACTCGTGCTTATAAATCTAGAAGCATGAAAAACAAACATTAACTTGGCGCGAGATAAAGGATAAGAAAATACTCAATTTCCAAAAATGTGGGTGTTTCTTGCCCAACAAACGTCATTCGACCGAAACCATCACGAGCCTTGCCGCTCAAGACATTCGTTACATTGCAATGTGTCTTAGAGCGTGATGGCGACTTTTGCTTCTGAGGCAAGTGAATACTATAACTCTGGCCAATGAATGGTAATCTCTTGCCGCCGATGCCTAACACAACGTTCTCTTAAATCCACAAAAGGGCCCAAGAATGAGATTGTTTCGGACGAGCTTTTACGTGGTGTTCTTTGTCCTTTTGGCAAGCCCTGCCAGTGCAGAGCCGCAAGACATAACGAACGCCATCCTGACCAACAGATCCGCAGATTGTGCTGATTATGCTGGTGCCTATTCCGCATCGGTGGAAGATATCCAGCGTGGGAAAACCTATCAATCTATGGTCGTCATCTCGGTCAAAGAGGATGCATGCGAATTGGTGTCCAACGGCATTCCCAATCATGACTTCAATGGCGTAACGGCAAGATTTGCAAACGATGTTCGAGAGCTGCCTAAAACCTTCCGTATTCCGCGCAACCCGAAACAGACCAGCTTGACCGAGAAGTTAACGCAACGAAGCTATGATGCAATTTTGCTTAATGGAACGCCGGTGGACCTCCTCTCAGCCGGGTGTTACCGACCCGATGCCCCGAAGGCTGATAAGAACGGCAATGTCCTTGCTGGTTGCCGCGACACCAAAGACTCCTGGCTGATCGATCCAGCAGCGTATGACGACCATTTTGGTGTGGATCTCCATAATGCCCATGCCCAGCCCGATGGACGGTATCATTATCATTCGAATCCAAACGCCTTATTCTTAGATAGAAACTTCAAGGTGCCGTCACCCGTGATTGGATTTGCAGCGGATGGATTTCCGATTTTTGGTACCATTTTTCAGGATGAAATGGGTGTCATACGACAAGCGCGATCCGGCTATTCTTTGAAGACCGAGCTAAGGCCGAGCCCACCCGACGGCCCCGGTGGCATGCCTGATGGGACCTACCTGGAAGACTACGAGTTTACAGGCAAAGGTGATCTCGATCAGTGCAACGGTATGACGGTCGACGGACACTACGGGTACTATGTCACCCCAAGCTTCCCATGGATCTTGAACTGTTTTGTTGGCAAGCCGGATCCGTCATTCAACAAGTGACGAGCGAGATCAATCCAGTTATTTTTTTTTGAAATTCTAATAGTGAATGCAAAAACGGTACTGGAATCTCATTTCCCCGTTTGATGGGTAAGTGTTCTTTGCTTGCAGGGAATGTTCGATAGACCGAGAACGAGGAAACTTGGTTCCTTTAAACTTAGTCGGCCGTTCGTGGCCTTGGCTCGGCTGGGTCGCAGCGTAGAAATGGTTCCAGCAGCGTTTTTGAGGGCTGGGGCAATGATATTGCGACAATCAGAGCATACGGAGCGAGAAAGTCATCGAGGTATAAGCCACCTTTATCCTGCGAGGTCGCTTCCCGCAACCCGAAAGAGTGGTCAAACGCAAGATCTCCTATGCCTCCAGCCATATGGTCAAGATGGGACGCTGTTGCTAGCTTCCGAGTCCCGACTTACGTGAGGTGGACCCATGACCGATCAAGACTTGTGTTACTTGGATGCAAGCCAAGCTCTGGCGCTTTTTAAGGCCCGCAAACTCTCTCCCGTTGAGCTGATGCAGGCAGTAATTCGCCGTGCTGAGGCGGTTGAACCTAAGATCAATGCCTTTGCCGATACCTATTTCGACCAAGCCATGGACGAGGCGAAAAAGGCCGAGCAGAGATATGGCGCATCCCGCGGTCGAACGCGGCCCTTGGAAGGGCTGGCTGTTGCCATTAAGGATGAGAACAAGATCAAAGGACGGCGCACAACCTCGGGCTCTTTAGCCTTCAAGGACTCGATTGATAGCTCAACATCCCTTTCGGTGGAGCGAATCATAAAGGCTGGTGCCATTGTCCACGCCCGTTCGACAACCCCGGAATTTGCCTGTGCGGGTGTTACCCATTCCAGGCTCTGGGGCGTCACGCGAAACCCTTGGAACCTGGCCTTTTCCACAGGCGGATCCTCGGGCGGGGCCGGTGGCTCCCTGGCTGCCGGATCCACCACCCTGGCCAATGGCTCCGACATTTGGGGCTCCATTCGCATGCCTGCGTCGTGCTGCGGTGTTTTCGGCTTTAAGCCGCCCTATGGACGCGTGCCCGAAGACAGCCCCTTTAACCTGGACTACTACTGCCATGAGGGTCCCATGGGGCGCACGGTGGCCGATGTGGCCCTTTTGCAAAACGTGATGGCCGGTCCTCATCCGCTGGATATTACCACGGTTCGGCCCAAGCAGCGCATTCCCGCCGACCTCAAGAGCATAGCTGGTTGGAAGATAGCCTATTCCATGGATTTGGGCTATTTCGAGGTGTCGGATGATGTGATCCAGAACACTCAAGCGACCCTTCAAACCCTCCGCGATCTGGGCGCTCAAGTCGAGCAAGTTGACCTTGGCTGGTCCGAGACGACCCTCACGGCGGCCTCAAATCACCTAGGTCATCTATTTGGCAATATGGTGGCCAGCCTGTTGCCCCGTCATCGAGATCAGATGACCAACTATGCCAAGTCTTTCGGCGAATTCGGGCGCACCACGACAGGGGCCGATCTGTTGTCCTCCATGGAGGTCCTGAACGAGATGTATGCGACCTTGGGGCCGATCTTGGAACGCTATAACGCTTTGATTTGTCCCACCATGCCCATCCCGGCGGCGGCAGCGGATTATGATCCGGGTGTGGATCGTTGCGTGATCAATGGCAAGGACGTCCATCCCGTTTGGGGTTGGTGCATGACCTATCCCTTCAATATGCTCAGCCGGTGCCCGGTCATGAGTGTGCCGAGCGGCTTTGCCCGAAATAAGGTCCCAACCGGTATCCAGATCGTCGGCCGCACATATGATGACGTTAGTGTATTCCGCGTCGCCGCTGACTTGGAGCGGGCTCGTCCTCTCTACCAGAATGCCGCCCATCGGCCCGATTTCGCGGGGCAAGAATGACCCTGCCAGATAAGAGAGTGCCCCGGGGCGGCCGTGATGCAGGTCTTGTGGGGCAATCGGGAAAGCACTAATAGGTGGTCAAAAGATGTAGCTACCTGGACCACACGATGGTGGACTGGCTTGGTGGATCGATGCAGTGCAATGGAACTCGATCGACTATCGTCTTTTAGGTTCAATCGCATTCAGTTCGCGTCGAACCCTTGAGTAGGGTCAAGTGATTGCAGTATCCGGCAAGTTAGCAACGGCGTTGTGCAAGATAAGCTGAACAGTTTGCCCAGCATGCGTGGTTTAAAATCTATTTAAATTCAATTTTTTACGCTGATCTCTTCGTATTTCGAAAAAGCTTTTTAAAGGGCTTCTCCTAGTAGAATTAGAGGCGCGATCTTTCCAGAGGTCAAGCTGGCTCTATGCCGAGGCGACAACGCTTTCATGATGCACCAGGTGAAGGCGGAAAAAGCTGGTGCTGTCCTTACCAAATTCAATTGTCAGGTCACCCTTCATGGCATGCATGATGGCCAGGCTTATGGGTAATCCCAGCCCGGCGCCTCGGTCCTGTCCGGCGTTTTTGCCACGAGCAAATTTTTCAAACACCATAGCCGCGTCTTCTCGAGACACGCCGCCGCCGTTGTCGATAATATCGATGGTGACCTTTTCGCGAGTGACCAGGCTGCGTACTTGGATTCGCGGCTCTGGCGCATGATTGTACTTTATCGCGTTTGAGAGGATATTAATCAGGACCTGATGCAAGCGATCCCCGTTGGCGAGGACCTGGGTTTCAGGTGAAACCGGCCCAACGCTTATCTCTACATCCGCACTTCGTGAGATCCCCAAAACCGCATCGAGTGCATGCGCGACCGCGCGATTTACCCCAACCGGCTCCAACTTGAGGGTCGCTGCGCCGGTCTCTAGACGACTAATGTCCAAGATCTCGTCCAAAAGTCTGGTCAGGCGCAAACTCTCGCCGTGTATAATCGATGTGAAGTGATTTCTATCTTCAAGAGATAGCTCAGGCTGAGTTTGCAAAAGATCAGAGAAAGATCGTATCGAGGTCATGGGTGTGCGTAGTTCGTGAGAAATTTGGCTCAGGAATTCATCCTTTTGCAAATCAAGCGTTCGCAGGCGCTCATTGGCACTGCGAAGTTGTTGAGCGGCTTGCTCCAGCTCATTGGATTTTTCCTCCAATTGGCGAGAGGTCTCGATCAAGCGCTGGGTCTCGTCGGCAATATCGATAAGCTCGGTCATGCCTACGGTTTGACGACCCGCAATTCTGGTCACCATGGCATGGGCTGAAGCGGCCCCTATAGAGCCGGAGAGTTCCCGCTCGAGACGGGAAATCACCGCATCTGTCGGATGAGGTAGGCCTGTTGCCGTCCCTTGCTCGCGCGCCATTTCGTCAAAAAGGATGCGGGCAGGCTGAGCCCCCAAAATCCGCTGAGCAAGTATGAAGAGGTCTTCAGACTGTGCAGTGCCGGCTGCGAAGCTTGAGGAAGTGCCGCCGGCGGTCCTGAAAGCGTCTACAAAAATGCCCGCTTGTAGCCTTTCCAGGGCATCGGGATTGGTGAGACTAGAGACCACGACGAATGTCAGAGCGTTGAGGCCGACACTCCACACGACCGCATGAACCAGCGGGTCCCAACCGACCAAGCCCATTAATGCTTGCGGCCGCAGGAGGCCCATGCCCCAAGGGCCATTGCTCAGAAAGTTATCGCTGAAAAGGAGTTCATTGCCAAAACTGGGAAGAAAGAGAGTGTAAATCCAAAGCAAAAACCCAACCGTCAAACCACAGAGTGCGCCGGGTCGTGTCGCACCACGCCAGAATATACCCCCTAACAGGCTGGGCAAGAATTGCGCTACACCGACAAAGGCGATGAGTCCGATGGCTGCCAGGGCATCCGAGCCGCTGCTGAACCGGAAATAGAAATAGCCCAGTGCCAGAATTGCCGCGATGCAAAAACGCCGGGAGCTTAATAGTAGGTTGCGAACATCGCCGCTAACGGCATGGCTGCCCGCCAAGACTTTCAGAGCCAGAGGCATGATCACATGGTTTGACACCATCGTGGAAACGGCAATGGCGGCGACAATGACCATGGAAGTAGCCGATGAAAAGCCGCCTAAAAACGCCAGTAGCGCGAGATCAGTTCGATTCTGTTCCAGGGGAAGGGTGAGAACGTAAAGATCGGGGTTAGCGCCCTCGGGCATAACCTTCAGGCCGACCAATGCAATGGGCATGATAAAAATGGTCATGCCTAGAAGGTAAAGCGGGAAAAGCCAAGAGGCGGTGGCCAAATGCCGCTCATCAATATTCTCAACCACGGTGACCTGGAACTGCCGCGGAAGGCATATAATTGCCGTTGCGGAAAGGAAGGTGAGGATGACCCATCGCGGGCCAAAAATTCCTTCAGCGCCCTCTAGAGCCTCGTTGGGTAAGTCCGCAAAGATATCCGCAAATCCGTTGGCGACGCCGTAGGTGGCGAAAATCCCGACAGCCAATAGGGCGACGAGCTTGACGATAGCCTCCAGGGCGATGGCTGCCACGACACCGTGATGGCGCTCGTTGGCATCCAGATTTCGGGTGCCAAAGAGAATGGCAAAAAGAGCCAGCCCGGTAGCGATCCAAAACGCTGTTGAGGCGCTGTCCCCACCGCCGGCAATCACTTGGTAGCTTCGTGTCACCGATTGTAGCTGTAGAGCAATATATGGAGCTGTCGCGATAACTGCTATGATGGTGACCAGGACGGCCAGACTGGGGCTTTTTCCATACCGCGATGAGATCAAATCAGCAATAGAGGTAACACGATGCGCTTTACCGATGCGAACCAGCTTTCGTAGCATCCACCACCAGCCGACGAAGACCAGTGTAGGGCCTAAGTAAATCGTAATAAATTCCAAGCCGTTGCGAGCCGCCGAGCCCACAGCTCCATAAAAGGTCCAGGATGTGCAGTAAATGGAAATCGAAAGTGTGTAGATAACGGGGGACTGAAGCCACTGAATTGGGTTCCGTCGGGTGCGACGGTCAACAGCAAAGGCAACGACGAATAACAGAGCCACATAACCCAGACAAACCGCGAGGAAAATGTTGACGGAAAACATTAGTTTTCTGGGCTGATGTTCTCAGGAGTTTTAGAGCTATCGTCGCTTGCCAAAAGAGGTCTGGACAATAGGGCCGTACCAATGATCAGGAATACCCAGACAGCAAACACATAGGCTAAGGCAAAAGGCAGGTCGCCAACTTGGGCATCTATTAGGGCCATGTTTGCTGCCGGGGGTAGAAGAAGCACGATGCCCAAGAGCAGCAGGGCGATAGAGCGATCGCGAATTTTGCGTCGACGCAGTTGCAGGTTGGCCCTATCACTCATGAAACTTGTCACTCATTTAGACGAACCCGTTGCTGTTTAACAAGTAACGGCTCTCTATTCATGTCTGGCCGGCCAACTGCTCTACGGCTGCAACGATTTCGGAGTTGGCGAATGGCTTGGTAATGTATTTATCGGCGCCACAGGCCAACGCGGTTTCCCGATCTTCGCTCTGACCTTTGGCGGTCAGGACAAGAACAGGCAGGTATTTCGCCCTTTGATCGGCCCGCAATTGCCGAAGGACTTCGTAGCCGTCCAGTGTAGGGAGCATGACATCGAGGACCAGAACGTCGGGTAGCCGGGCCAAGGTGGCATCCAAGGCTTGCCGGCCATCCATCACCACATCCACCTCGAACCCCGCGCGATCCAAAAGAAAGGTCAGCGCCTCTACAATGTTTGGTTCATCTTCTGCCAGAAGCACCCGCTTCGCCATGATGGTCTCCGCCTCACAGTTTGCCCGCTTATCTTGTTCACGGCTTCGCGGCCGATGCGGTTCGCACAATTCAATCAAAATTGCCGCGGCGGCGCAAGTTTGCGCCTCCTATTCCGCAAGCGGATCCTCGACCCTGTGCAAGCAATTGCGCCGCGGACAAAGGCGGCAGTTTGGCCCCACTTCCTCAACCACGACTGAGGTGTCGGGTCGATAGACCGTATATTGTGCATCGCTCTCGGATAAGGCGACCATGTCGGTTAGATAGTGGCGAGGGCGTCCAAAGCCGGTGGCGCCGCGGTGGTGCGCCCGGGCGAGGAAAATAAAGCGGTCGCCCGAGGGAAAAAGCGTTCTTTGGCGGATAAGGGTTTCCGGTGATTGTTGCGCGCGATAAAGCACCCAAAGCGGGCAGGCCGCCGAATAGCGGGGAAACGCCAAACCCGCCAGGCCCACCTTCGCGATGATCGTTCCCGCGGCGTTTGATTGGAAATAGCCAAATCGCGGCACGCCATCCCGGCGTGGCAAGGCGGTAAGGCGATGGCAAACCGATTGGGACTCTACGGAGAAGGCCTCAGCCAGGCTTTCGATGTCGTATCTAAGCTCCTCGGCACGGGTCGCGAACTCAGGTAAGGGCATGAGGATCGCCCCCACTGCGTATTCGGTCAGGGCGGCCCGTGCGCGCCTCCGAGCCGAGGCTGTTGCCAGTCCCGATTGGTTCGCAATCGTGGTGTCGATTAGGCCTGTAAGGCGGTCCGCCACCAAGGTCAGGGCCTTATCCCGTCTGGAAATAGGTCTGGACTCCAACAGGGTATCCGCGAGGGTGTTCGCCAGGGCCTCAATCTCGGGAAAATGATTTTCTTTTGCCTCGAAAACGGCCTCCACCTCGTCCAGTGGGGTCAAATTAAGCTCAGGGGTATCGACACGATCCAGATAGGCGGCAAGGGCCTCACCAACGTCGGAAAGGGCATGGATCTCTTGATTAACAATTCGGTTGAAGCGGTCCCGTTTATCTTCACTTAGATCCGGAAACTCGGTGATAATATCAGAGGCCGACAAAATTGCAGCCATCCGCGTCAACATTCGATGGACTGTTTCCCCCAAAAATGGGTCGTTCGATAGCCGGTCCGATAGGGTTCTGACCTGGCCAATAGCCTCTTGTTCCGACTGGGCCAGCGACGAGATTGCTCTGGCCCAGCTGGGAAAGGCGCCGACAAACTCGCTTGTTTGTCCGCTGTCGATCCCAAGCTTAGCCAGGGAAGGCAGGTGGGCCACTTCGGACAACTCCTCTACCAGTCGATGCTCGCTGGTGTCGTCCAATTCTTCAATATCCACCTTTAGGGACTTGGCAATCCGAAGCAGCAATGCGCCCGCCACGGTGCGCTTATTCGATTCGATCAGATTCATATAGGCGGGGGAAATACCCACGGCCTTGGCCAAGCCCGACTGGGATAGGCCTAAGTCCCGACGGTGCTGACGAATTCGAGGTCCGACGAAGGATTGAAGCATTAACCAAACTTTCACCAAATCAGCGACTTAGCATATCTTTTTGTCAAGTATTTACAATAATATCTTGACTAGATGAAATAAATTTACAAAAAATCTCTTTAATCTCAATTACTTATTTCATCTTTGACAAATTTCTGCCACCTTTCCAGCGGGCGCCTCCATCGTCCTGTCAACGAAACCGATTCATCATGGGGCCAAATGTTTTGGAGAAAGCGGTTTCGAGTCTATGAACGGGAAACACCTCTTTGACGAGGATCTATTCTAGGGAGACTTTAGAATGAGCAAATTTTCCACGACCCGCCGGAGCCTGTTGAAAAAATCGGCTTTGGCAGGTGTTACCTTGGCGGCACCGACCGTTTTGATCAAACCCTCTTGGGCAGCTGAATATACTAACGAGCCGACCGGCTCCACCGTCACCCTTGGCTTCAACGTGCCGCAGACCGGCGCCTATGCCGACGAAGGCGCGGACGAGCTGCGGGCCTACGAGTTGGCCGTCGAGCACATCAATGGCGAAGGCGATGGCGGCATGCTGAACACATTCAGCTCGAAAGAGCTGAAGGGCGACGGCATTAACGGCAAGAAAGTCGTTTTTGTCACAGGTGACACCCAGACCAAGTCGGACGCCGCTCGTGCCAGCGCCAAGCGCATGGTCGAGAAAGACGGCGCCATTATGATCACTGGCGGCTCGTCTTCGGGTGTGGCCGTGGCTGTGCAGGACTACTGCCAGACGGCCGGTATCATTTTCATGGCCGGCTTGACGCACGCCAATGACACCACCGGCAAGGACTGCCGCGCCAACGGCTTCCGTCACTTCTTCAACACCGAGATGACCGGCGCGGCGCTGGCACCGGTGCTGAAGAACCAGTTCGGGTCTGATCGTGTGGCCTATCACTTGACCGCCGACTATAACTGGGGCTGGAGCCAAGAAGGTTCGATCCAGAAGTACTCGGAAGAGTTGGGCTGGAACACTGCAGCTGCGGTCCGCACGCCGCTGGGTGCTGGTGACTTCTCACAGTACATCACGCCGGTGCTGAATTCGGACGCCGACGTTCTGGTTCTGAACCACTACGGCCGCGACATGGTCAACTCGTTGACCCAGGCGGTCCAGTTCGGTCTGCGCGACCGTCAGGCTAATGGTAAGGACTTCGGCATCGTGGTGCCGCTGTATAGTCGCCTGATGGCCCAGGGTGCGGGTGAAAATGTTAAGGGTATCTACGGTTCGACGAACTGGCATTGGTCCCTTCAGGATGAGGGCAGCCAGGCCTTCGTCAAGTCGTTCGGCCAAAAGTACGGCTTCCCGCCGTCCCAGGCCGCGCACACCACCTACTGCCAGGCTCTGCTCTATGCCGATGCCTGTCAGCGTGCCGGTACCTTCCGCCCGTCGGGCGTCGGCGCCGCACTTGCCGACTTCGACTTCGACGGCCTGGGCAACGGCCCGACCACCTACCGCGGTGCGGACAACCAGTGCTTCAAGGACGTATTGGTCGTGAAGGGTAAAGAAAACCCGAGCTCCAAGTTCGACGTTCTCGAAGTCGTTGAAGTTACGCCGCGCGCGCAGGTCGAATACCCGACCGACAAGCTGGGCTGTAACAAGGGCGCGATCAACGACGGCGCCGCGTAAGCTCAAAAGTTAGCTACGACGTATCGTTTACAATCAGTGTGGTTGTCTTCGGCAGGTGCCGGAGACAACCACATAAATCGGGGTGATTGAACGATGGATGCCATCCTACTACAGATTCTCAATGGTTTGGATAAAGGCGGCGCTTACTCGCTTATTGCACTTGGCCTGACCATCATTTTTGGCACGCTGGGCGTCGTGAATTTCGCACATGGTGCGCTATTCATGCTGGGCGCCTTCGTCGCCGTGACCACCAAGACCCTGCTGGGTCTCGAGATGGTTGCTGAGGACCCGAACCAACTGACCGCCTGGGGTACACCCATGGAGATCCGCACGCCCTATGTCGAGGCGTGGTTCGGAGATTTCGGGACGGCGCTTCTCAATTACTCTGTTCCTGTTTCGATTCTGATCGCTATCCCCGTAATGCTGGTGATCGGTATCGCGATGGAGCGTGGCCTTATCCGCTTTTTCTACAAGCGTCCGCACGCTGAACAGATCCTGGTGACTTTTGGTCTGGCGATCGTGCTGGGTGAAATCGTCAAGAAATTTTATGGCGCGAACCCGATTCCGCAGTCGGCGCCTGAAATGTTTTCTGGCATGGTCGACTTTGGTGTGCTCATCGGGCTCGAACCGGGGGCTGTTCCTTATCCCGCGTGGCGGCTGGTCTATTTCCTGTTCTCGCTTCTGGTGATCGGCGGCGTCTTTTCCTTCCTCCAGTTCACCACTTTTGGCATGGTCGTACGGGCCGGTATGGCGGACCGCGAAACCGTGGGTCTGCTGGGGATCAATATCGATCGCCGCTTCACGATCGTTTTTGGCCTGGCGGCCGTGGTGGCCGGACTGGCGGGTGTGATGTACACGCCGATCCAGCCGCCCGATTACCACTGGGGTCTGGACTTCCTAGTGCTGAGCTTTGTGGTCGTCGTAGTTGGCGGGATGGGGTCGCTGGGCGGCGCTGTCGCCGCCGGGTTCCTGCTGGGGATCGTGCAGAGCTTCGCATCGATGAACGAAGTCAAGGCGATCTTCCCGGGCATCGACCAGATTATCATCTATCTCATCGCGGTGATTATCCTGCTGGTCCGTCCCCGTGGCCTGATGGGCCGCAAAGGCGTGATGGAGAACTGAGCCATGACCACTTCGAACAAAAAGTCCGACCTAATCACGCTGGTCTGTTTCGCCGCCGCCGTGCTGGCCGGGCCCATTCTTCTGGCCCCGCTCGGCGCCGGTTATCCGGATCTGCTGCAGAAGTTTGCAATCTTTGGGATCTTCGCCATCGGCTTCAACATTCTATTCGGCTTGACGGGATACTTGTCTTTCGGACACGCGGCCTTCCTGGGGCTGGGCTCTTACACCGCCGTCTGGATGTTCAAGCTTTTCTCGATGAATCCGATCCCGGCGATCCTCATGGCGGTCTTGTTGGGTGGACTGTTCGCCCTAATCATCGGATTCATTTGCCTGCGGCGCTCAGGGATCTATTTCTCTATTCTGACGCTGGCGTTCGCACAGATGAGTTACAACCTCGCATACAATGTGCTGACGCCGGTAACCAACGGCGAGACGGGCTTACAACTCGTCCAGTCGGATCCGCGTTGGCTCGATACCGCTGTCTTCGGTCGTGACTACGGTGGGGTTCTGCCATCGTCCGACCTGTTTGGGATCCCGATGACCGGTTACTCGGGTTTTTACTTCTGCGCCGTTGTGCTGATCATCTGCTTTTATATCTCGATGCGGATCTTCCGCTCGCCGTTTGGCATGATGTTGCGGGCGGTCAAGTCTAACCAGAATCGCATGAACTACACGGGCCTGAACACGCGCCCCTATGCGATGGCAGCTTTTGTGATCTCGGGCATGTACGCTGGCCTTGCCGGAGGCCTGATGGCGGTAACCGATCCGCTGGCGGGCGCCGAGCGCATGCAATGGACGGCCTCGGGCGAGGTGGTGCTTATGACCATCCTGGGCGGTGCGGGAACCTTGCTCGGGCCCGTTATCGGTGCCGGTGTCATCAAGTACTTCGAGAACATCTTTTCTGCCTTTAACGAAGGCATCCTCAACAGAACCTTTGACTTCCTGCCCGAGGCTCTTCAGCACGTGATGGTGTCCCTTTCTTCGCTGTTTGTCGGAGATGGCTGGCATTTAACCTTGGGTGCTCTCTTCATGGTGATTGTTATTTTCCTGCCGGGTGGCCTCATGGAAGGGTTCAGGCGATTGAGGAATCTTTTTGTGAAACCACCGCAAAAAAGCGATCCCAGTTCCGGTGCCCAACCGGTGCCGGCAGAATAGGGGGCCGCCGCGATGTCTATTTTGACCGTTGAAAATGTGAACAAGCGTTTCGGTGGCCTAAAGGCTCTTGATGAAGTCAACCTGAGCGTCGACGCCAACACGGTGCATGCGATCATCGGCCCGAATGGGGCCGGAAAATCGACTCTATTGAACTGTTTCGTTGGGCGCTTGGAGCCGGATACGGGGTCTGTGACCTTTGAAGGGCAGTCCCTTTTGGGGCTTCGACCCCATGAAATTAATCAAGCCGGGGTCAGCCGGGTGTTCCAGACGCCGGAGATTTTCGGCGACTTAACCTTGCTGGAAAATGTCAAGATACCGGCCTTCGCCAAGCGCGATGGCGCCTTTGCGCTGAATGGCTGGTCGTCGGTAGAGGGTGAGGTCGCCTTGAAAGAAAAGGCGATGGCCATGCTTGAGGATGTGAGCCTGGCGGAAAAGGCTAACGACGTCGCCGGCCAGCTTTCTCGCGGTGACAAGAGACGCCTCGAACTCGCCATGTGCTTGGTACAGGATCCGAAACTGCTTCTCTTGGATGAACCCACGGCCGGGATGGCCCGTGCGGATACCAATAATACCATCGACCTCATGAAGCGTATCGCGACGCAAGGCGTCACCATGGTCGTTATCGAGCATGACATGCATGTGGTCTTTTCCATTGCCGACAAGATTTCCGTGTTGGCCCAAGGCACGGTCATTGTTGAGGACTTGCCGGAGAAGATTAAAGGCAACCCGAAGGTTCAAGAGGCATACCTCGGGGGTGCTCACCTATGAACCAGATGACACAAACGGAGAGTCGTATGAAGCCTCAAAATGAGGAAGGGTTGTTGGACGACCGCGTGTTGGAAGATGCAATCGCGCCGGCCACTAGGCCCACGGTTACGACGGGCGGGCAGCCGGCATTTTTCTCTTGTTGGGATATTCACGCCTATTACGGCGAAAGCTATATCGTTCAAGGTGTCAGCTTTGATGTTCGTGAAGGCGAAATTCTGGCGCTCTTGGGGCGCAATGGGGCGGGCAAGACCTCAACCTTGCGCACCATCGCCCGGGTGGACGACCCGGCCTTGAAGCATGGCGAAATATGGCTTGATCATAAACCGCTGCACGAGATGAAATCCCATCAGGCGGCGCGAGTTGGCATTGGTCTTGTGCCCGAGGATCGTCGCATCATTCAAGGGCTGACGGTTGAAGAAAACCTAAAGCTGGCCCAGATCGCGCCGCCCCACGGTTGGTCGATCGAGCGCATTTACGAATTGTTTCCGCGCCTTGGCGAGCGACGAAGTCAAGAAGGCACGACCCTGTCGGGCGGTGAGCAACAAATGCTCTCCATCGGCCGCACGTTGGCACGAGATGTGAAGCTTTTGCTGCTTGATGAGCCTTACGAAGGCCTTGCCCCGGTGATCGTTCAGGAGATTGAAAAGACCCTGGAACAAATTAAGGGTCTGGGCATGACCACAATTATCGTCGAGCAAAATGCGATCGCCGCGCTGCATTTGGCCGACCGTGCCATCATCTTAGACATGGGAACCGTGGTTTTCGACGGAAAATCCCAAGACGTTCTGGATGATGCGGAGCTTCGCCAGCAGTACCTTGCGATTTAATGCCCCTTATCCGGGCCGGAGTGAAACGTCATGTCCGAGGACAGCCACGGTGCCAGTCCCACTTTGGCGCTGAGCACCAAGGTCGAGGAAGAGTTTATCTCTCCCTTGACCTCGATTCGGGGTTCTCTGGAAATTCTGCGTGATTTCCCGAACCTTGCCCGGGACGAGCGGCAGCGATTTGTTGAGACCGCTCTGCGGGGCTGCGCGAAGCTGGAACAAGGCGTGGCCGATCTCACAAATGCGGTCTATGCCGCCTCGCAAAGCCCGGCCGCGGCGGCTGTTCCCAATCTGGCACCGCAGGTCTCAGGCAACGAATATACGAAGCGTATTCAGAGTATCGATGACCTTGATGTTATGGAAATCGACTTCAGCGATTTCGTTTTTAGGTCCACCATGATCGTCAACGAGTTTTTTGACGCCATTGACAGGGCGATCAAAGCCTCGGGCCGTTCTTGGTATTTTGTGATCGATTTTCAAAATTGCAGCATATGGCCCGAGGCATGGGTTGCTTTTGCCCATCGCGGCAAGCGCCTTAATCGTGGTTTGTCTTTGGGCACGGTTCGTTATGTCGAGCAGGCATCCAGTGACGAAATGCCGTCCCGTTTGCCCGGCGTTTCAAGCCAAGATGAGGATCTGTTTGATTCTCGTGAGGCTGCACTGGCGCGTATTGAAGAAATAAAAAAAACTAATCATAAGCGACGTGCCCCTTAGTGTTTGAGGACATAACGCCATAAGCGAGCCAATTCCATGGTAAGGGGCACTGTCAGAATTTGACTTAAGTCCAATAGTGGCAGCTTCAACCCGGCTTTTGGTTGGCGAGCGGCCCTTTTTGAACTGGCTCTCCGTAACTGGATTGCTTCGCCTCGTTGAATGATGTACCTCGAATAACTCCCTATCGCCTCTTGGTAGGAGGTCGGACGGAACGTCCGATGCTAATTCATGTTGCCGGCTTTCCCATGACAGCGACGCTGATCTTGATTCGCCCGACCTGAAAGCGCGCGACAGGGATACAGCCGCTGCCGCGCATGACGGCGCCAATGTAGCGGCTTCCTTTGAAGGTGCCCGCGCGACCGTGCCAGCGACATTTCATGGGGTAACTTGGTCGGGCACAGCGAACTGGGCACCAGCGCGGTTGCCCGTTTTTTCAAGTATCTCTCAGGCTAGTAAAGGGCGATGTTATTTCAGCCCTTTTTCGGTCAATTTGGAGACTTTCTGCGGGACCGCTTTAGTCATTTAAAAGCCGTCTTTGCGAACTAAAGCCCCAGCTCCCGAGAGGTGGCATGAATAGCGGCTTCCAATATTTCCGCGATCCGAGCCAGCTCCTCTCGGCTCGCGATTAGGGGCGGCGACATGACACAGGCATCGCCCAGTGGCCGCAGAAACAAGCCCAGCGCCTGACTATGCTTGTCGACAATTGCTCCGAGGGAGGGTCGATCTTTACAATCACCATCTTTTAGGTCTCGGTCCGGGTAATCGCATTCAACACACGCCATCAGCCCGGCAATGCGGACATCCGATACTAGGGGAAGCTCCTTTAATCGATCCAGGGCCTTGAAAAAGCCCGGGGCGACGTCGCGCACATGGGCCAATACGCTTTCACGTTCCATGATATCTATATTGGTAAGGGCGGCCGCACAACAGACCGGATGGCCCGAATAGGTGAAGCCATTGGAATAAACCGAGCCTTCCTGACCCGGTCCACCAACCCTTTTCAACAGGGCCTCGGAAATGGCAAAGCCGCCGAGAGGCGCATAGCCAGAGGTGACACCCTTAGCAAAGGTGATGATGTCGGGCACGATCCCGAATACGCTCTCGGAGGCAAACCAGTGTCCCATGCGCCCAAATGCGGTAACCACCTCATCTGAGATATAAAGGATATCGTGGCGCCGGCAGACCTCCAGACACCTTTGATGGTACCCCTTGGGAGGAATAATTAAGCCGCCCGAGGCCAAAACCGGTTCGGCAATAAAGACTGCGATGCGCTCGGGTCCCAGCTCTCTTATCTGTTGCTCCATCTCATCAATCAGAAGGTCGCAATACTGAGCTTCCGACAGGTTTTTGGGGCGCTTTGAGGTGGTGGGATCCGATAGCGTGATCCGGACATCATCGAAAAAATCAAAATCGCTCTGTTTGCGCGAACTCCCCGAGCAAGAGCCCGACAGATAGGTACTGCCGTGATAGGCGCTGGCCCGCGACAGGATGAGCTTCTTTTCCGGGCGTCCTAATCGGTTGTTGAAAAACTGGGCAAAGCGTAGGGCGGAATCCACCGCCGTCGAACCGCCGGTCGTAAAAAACACGCGATTAAGGTCGCCCGGCGTTAAATCGGCGATCCGAGCCGCCAACTCAGCTGCGGGTCCGCTGGTCGTGTACCAAGGGGTATTATAGGCCAATGTCATGGCTTGCTCGGCCATGGCGTCGGCGATCTCCCGGCGTCCGTAGCCGAGCTGCACGCACCACATGCCACCCGGCCCGTCGATTAGTTTCCGGCCCTCGGTATCAACCAGGTAGATACCCTCGGCATGGTCGATCACCAAGCGCGTCTCGGCACCCAGGTTGTCCAAAGGCTCCCAAGGCTGGATCAGATGCTCCTTGGCCAGGTCTGCCACCGGGGGTCGATTTGTCGCTTTGCTCATAGGTATTTCCATCTCTCTAAAGGATTCAAGTCAGTAAAACCGAGGAACATTGTCTCGCCAAGGGAAAAGCAGATTCAGGCGCGACGGCCCCCACCATCACCAGCCTGAATAAACACTTAGGCCTCTTTTTTTGATTTGCCCGGCGATGATGACCCTTTGAATTTCCGAGGTACCTTCCCAAATCCGGTCAACGCGCACATCACGATAAAGCCGCTCAACCGGATTTTCCCGCATATAGCCGCGTCCACCTAGGATTTGCAGAGACTTGTCGACAACCCGTCCAGCCATCTCGGAACAAAAGAGCTTGAGCGCGCTCGCGCGGGCATGCATGAGCTTGCGGTCCATGCCGTTGTCAATCTCCCACGCGATCCGATAGAGCATGGACTTTCCGGCAAAGATCTCTACGGCCATGTCTGCGAACATGAACTCAATGCCTTGAAAATCGCCAATGGGCTGACCAAACTGACGGCGGGTTTTAGAATAGTCGCTGGCGATTTCGGTCGCTCTGATCGCAGCCCCCAAGGTATGAGCAGCGATTTGTACACGGGTTTCTACGAACCAGTCTTTCGTCAGCTCGAAGCCCTGACCGACCTCACCCAGCAAGTTCGCACCGGACACTGGCGCCTTATCGAAAATGATATCGGCATGATCAAAAGCGTAGTTATGCATGAATTTGGGCGAACGGATGTGTTTAAGCCCCGCTTGAGGGTTATCTGCCAGGAACAGGGAGGACTTCGCGGGATCCCCGTCGACATTGGCTTGCACCAAAATATAGTCCGCCCGGTCGAATGAGGTGACAAACCACTTTTCACCGCTGAGTAGCCAATTATCGCCGGATCTCACGGCCGTGCTTTGGACCGCACCTGCGTCGGAACCCGCCTCAGGTTCGGTAATCGCGACGCAAGCACAACGCTCTCCTTGGTTCGATGGGACCAGGTAATCTTCAATTTGCCGTGCTGTACCATATTTTAGGCAAACCGGCGGGCGCCAGACGCAGGTCCAAAGCCCGTTTGTTAAGCGGCCGAGCTGTTCTTCAATAAGTATTTGCTCAAAAAAAGTGAAACCCTGTCCGCCATGTTCCTTGGTGTGATTTATGCCGGCAAATCCCCAATCCCTGGTCGCTTGATTGACCTCGGGTCGGCGATCTTGAGGCAGAACGCCATTCTCCTCCACGACAATCTCCAGGGGCACAAGTACCTGATCGACAAAGTCTCGTGCGCGCTGGCTGAGTTCCTGTTCCCGTTTGGAGAGATTAAGATCCATCCGCTTTTTCCCTATTCCATTTGATTAGACAATCCACCGCAGCATGACCTAAAGGGGCTACGATGACGGGGTTCAGGTCGATCTCCCGAATAACGTCCCTTAAATAAAAGATCATTTCTGAAAAACGCGAGATGGTTTGGCAGAGCGCCTCAATATCGCACGCTTGGTGATTACGATAGCCGGTCAGGAGTTTGAAAACCCGCAACTCAGATAGGAGTTCCCGTGCCATATCTGGGCCGAAGGGCGCCAGGGCCACAACCTTGTCATCGAGCATTTCCACCAACAGACCGCCGGCGGAAAGCATAACGAG
Organism: Pseudomonadota bacterium; assembly: GCA_039028695.1. Lineage (GTDB taxonomy): Bacteria > Pseudomonadota > Alphaproteobacteria > Kiloniellales > Kiloniellaceae > JANQKX01. The sequence continues at coordinate 38,278 of JBCCHN010000001.1, read as the reverse complement.
TGGCCCGAAATCTGGGTCGACCTTACCGCCAAGCGCGATCTCAATTCCTGTAGGAAACTGCTCCATGATCAGAGCTGCCGGTCCAAAACGGCTAGCCATTTCGCCGTAGGCCCGCTGCAGTTCGCTTAGGCTATGTATGTTCAGGATTACACCGCCGACATCGCTCTTATGCGCCAGGTCACCGGCGGTCTTCAAAACCAATGGAAAGTTCAGGCCGGCGGTCAGGTCTTCAAGCACCTGGTTGCTATTTACCGCGATACAACGCGGGCTCGGAATGCCGAAGTCGGCCAAAATCCTAAAGGAGTCGCCGGCCGAAATCGGCGCGCCACCTGTGCTACGGCGCCATCCCTCCTGTTCTGCTGACGGTGTGCATATAGCATCTTCTCTTAGGAAGCTGCCTGTTTTTCTTCGAGTGCGCCCTAGGCAGTGTTTGATAGCAAGCAATGCGGGCTTGGTTCCCTTGATCAATGGGATTCCGTGTTCGGCCGCGCGTAAAGCAATGGCTTGATCGTTGGATAAGGAGATGTTGCTGGCGATGGCAACAAGCTTTTCACTCTTTGCGACGGCATTGATCACAGCGTCCAGGATACCCTTGGAGTACCAATAGCCATCGCGTAGGTCGGAGAAAAATGTGCATAGGCCCACATTGGGATCATCCAAGAGGGACGTGATACAATCCTGATAGCGCGCCACGAAATCCCGATCGGTCCCCCAAGCGTCAAGTGGATTCTCCGCAACCAGGCCTGGCTCCAAGACGGCTTGGATCTTATTTTTGGTTGCCGGTTCGATGTCCGCAAAGGTCAGGTCACATTGCGCGGCTAAATCCACAAGCAACTCTCTTTGTCCTCCCGAATCATGAATTGTAGCCAGTCCACCCGGTTGGGTCCGACGAGGAGAGTCGAAAAGGGCCAGGGTTGCGATCATCTCGTCCAAATCATCGACCCGACAAACCCCATATTTTTTGCAGACCGCGCTAAAAGCTTCGTCACTGCCAACCAGCGCCCCTGTATGGCTTTGGGCCATGGCGGCACTCAAATCGGTGCGACCAACCTTTAAGGCAACAACGGGAATATCCGCTTCTGCGGCTCTTTTCAGGGCCTGCAAAAAGCGTTCGGGATCGCGAATACCTTCGAGGAACAGCCCGATGACGCGGGTTTCGGCCTGATCGATCATCCAATTCATGTAGTCAGCCGTTGTTGTAACAGATTCGGCGCCGCTTGAGACGCAGTGGGAAAACCCAAGGCGCCGGTCATTGTGGCAAAGCGCGGAAAAGGCGGACCCTGACTGGGCCAGCCAGGCAACGCCGCCTATACGCAATCCGGGCGGAGAGGGGAAGGCAGCAACCCGCAGTCCAATCGTCCGATTGTAAAACCCCATGCAATTTGGGCCGCAAATGGCGATGTTATGCTTTCGCGCTTTTTGCGCCAGCCGTTGGCGCAGCGGGACGCCCCGATCATCTTCCGCCAAGTGACCTGTTGCAAAAATGGTTGCGGCGCGAATGCCCAGCGCAATGACTTGATCGAGCGCTTCTTCCAGCTTCTCATTGGGCAGGCAGAGGGCAGCGTGATCGGGTGCCTCCGGCAGGTCCGCGAGAGAGCCAAAGCAGTCATGGCCGCCAATCCGATTCAGGCGCGGATTTACCGGCCAGATTGTGCCTTGGAAGCCGTCGATCCTGGCCATTTCGTAGAGGGAATGTCCGGCCTTTCCCTCCTTGTCGGACGCGCCAACTAAGGCTATGGACCGAGGCTTTAGAAGGGCATCCAACCCTTGGGAGATGCCAAGCTGTTGATCAGCGGGACTGTCGCTGTAGCCTTCAGTTAGTAGCGGTGATTGCTCGTCCATTTATAAGGTTCCGAAAGTCTGCACTCCGTTAGCAGTGTCGCGATGTTTAGGCAAAATAAAAGGGTCAAAATGTCAGGCAAACATTACATAATGTAAGGCGGACATCTGCTTTAACTGCTTTCGATTTCGGGCAGAGACGTAAGCTGGTTATCCATGGTGCTCATTTCGGTCAAAAGCCAGTTCTTGACCCGCTCCGTGGCGCGGCGAAGGGGACGTTTGCTTGAGGCCACCAGGCAATATTCATCTCCGGTTGCAAAACCGCACGGCCAGGCCGGTGTCAAGATCCCGGTGAGGAGCAGGTTGGTAATCACGTGGCGCCATCCCAATGCGATCCCTTGACCGTTGGCCGCTGCCTGCAGGACCAGGGAGTAGTCTGAAAACTCCAGCCACCGGCTTTGATCCGGAGACGGCAAGTCGAAATGGTCTAAAAATCGCTCCCAAGGGATGCGGCTGTTTCCCGTCATGCGAATTAGCGTATGGCCGGCCATGGGGGTTATCGTGCTGAGGCCTCCCCATTCCTGAAGGTAAGCGTGGCTGCAGACTGCAACGACATGCTCTTTCATAAGGCGCCAGCAGACTAAATCATCATCTGGATCGGGTTTGAAGCGAATCGCGAGATCAAATTCCTCCACAGGTCCAACAGCTTCCTGACTGAGCACGTGAAATCGCAGGTCTATTTCAGGGTATGCTTCGTGTAACCTTTGCATACGCGGCAAGAACCAATGTGTCGCAAAGGCAGAGGTTACCGAAAGGGAAACCGTGTTCTCGTCAACGGCATCTCGCTCGATCTCATCCAGCGCTTCAGCAATGGTAGAAAAACCGCGGGACACCGCAGCGTACAATCGGGCGCCGGTCGGTGTTAGTTGGATCGCGTTTGTTCGCCGATCGAAAAGCTCAACGCCCAGGTGAGTTTCCAAGCGTCTGATCATGCGGCTGACAGCCGCTTGAGTGACATTGAACTCCCCCGCCGCTTTGGTGAAGCTTAAATGGCGCGCAGCGGCCTCATAAACTAAGAGGGCGTTCGCGGATGAAATTGATCGACGCAAAGGTTTCATTACCTGATGTAACTCTAATCAAAGTTTGGATCGCGATCAAAGGCCAAAAGCAATCGCCTTGATCCCCGGCACCCCGATACCCGCATTTTTCTTATCGCTAGCCTTGACTTGAAAACCACGGGTCGTGGAGCCATCCCCGTGGCTGGAGAGGTATTCGATCACCTGCACCTATCGGGTACCTGCCATTTCCACGCCTGGCGCCCCCTGTCCCAGGAGTGCTGTCCGATCGAGGTGCCAGGGTCTCTCAAAACCGAAAGCGATGCCGTTGCCTGACATGCCTTTTCCGAAGGATGCGGGCCTTACATCGCCAATCCTTGAGACCCATGTAACGTCAATCCTCGTGCTTTTGAGTTTTCGAAGTGATAGCGCAAGCCCACGAACCTAAGGGGCGCAGAACGAGGATAGGGTCAATCCTTAGCTATATCGGCGGCGAGAAGATCATAAAGTTCGCGCGTGACGTCGGGGCGTTTGCCGAACCAATGCTCAAAGCCGGTTACGGCTTGATACAACAGCATCTCAAGCCCGTTGGATGTCGCTAAACCGCGCGCTTGAGCCGCTCTCAAAAGGGGCGTTTTTAAAGGGACATAGACAATATCCGCCACGACGGCTGTCACAGACATGTCCTCTAGGTCGACCTCCAAGGGTGGTTGCCCGGCCATTCCTAGTGAGGTTGAATTGACCAGTAGATGAGCGCCTTTCAGCAAGCTTGGTAGTTGATCCCAATGCGCCGGCAAGATCGCGTCGCCGAATCGTTCCTTTAAGGCCACCGCCTTTTCGAAACTACGGTTGACAACGTGTACGCGTGGGATGCCCCTTTCCAGGAGACCGTAAACGACTGCCCGGCCCGCGCCGCCGGCGCCCAGAACAATCACGCCATCGTGGTGCCGGTCCCAATTCGGTGCTGCGGCATCCAATGCGCCGATAAAGCCCTCCACATCCGTATTGGTGGACTTTAGAACGCCCCCTTCCAGCCAAAGGGTATTGGCGGCGCCCACGGCTTGCGCTCTTTGATCTGGGTCGGAAAGTTGAAACGCAGCCTCCTTGTGGGGGATAGTCACATTGGCCCCAACGTAACCTCGGCTGGCTAGGGTCGACAAAAACTCCGGGAATGCCGCCGGGGTCACTTCCTCAATGCAATAAGATCCCGCAATGCCATAGCGCTTTAGCCAATAACCATGCAGTTTCGGTGAGCGGGAGTGTCTTGCGGGAAAGCCCAATACACAGGCAGCGGGTATCTTCGCGGTCATTACTCTTGGATTAGCCTTGCCATAGCGTCGATGGCGATTTCGTATCCTTGAACGCCCAAACCGCAAATGAGCCCGGTCGCTGCCAGCGAAACATAGGAATGATGACGGAAAGCCTCTCGATTATGGGGATTTGAAATATGCAGCTCGATGATGGGGCAAGACAGCATCTTAAGGGCATCGAGAATGGCAACTGATGTATGGGTCAGGGCCGCCGGGTTGATGATAATGCCGACCGTCTCTTCATTGGCGGCTTGGATCCAATCGACAATATCGCCCTCGTGGTTCGACTGACGGAAGTCAAGGTCCAAGCCGTGCGGCTTTGCCTTCTCGCGGCATCGAGCCTCCACCTGGGATAGGGTGGTTGATCCATAGATATGGGGCTCTCTGGTGCCCAACTTATTCAGGTTAGGGCCATTGAGGATCAGTAGGGTCTTGCTCACGGGCGATTCCAATGCGCGCTGGCTGTTGGCTGCGAATAAGACACTGTGGCGGGCGATTGGACAATGGTCAAATGGATTGGCTCAAAACATCGATCACCATTGGCTACTGCCCGATTTTTATGAAATTATAGAAAGAACATGAAATGAGAACCAGTTGGAGTAAAAATGCGTCGGCCATTTTCTTTTGATTGTATTAACAAATTAAATATCATCTGAAGAAAACCTTTTCTTGGTTTTTTTGCACATAAGTAAGCCGCAATTTCTATCAAGACAAAGGTTGAAGTCAGGCTTAGAAGAGCTCTGGCCTCCGCCTTTGGCAGGTAATCCTGGCTTTGGGGTGCCACGGGCAAGGGGATAATTCTGCTGGTGGAGATCGCTACTCTATCCCGATTATCCAAGAGATCTGGAACACTGAATCATCGACAATTGAAGATGAAATCAACCGACTTACCGGCACCCAATCGTTCGAAAGACGGATCAAAAAAATTTGACATGGTGCGAAAATCAGCATCACGATGAGGAAATCGGTCTATCCTGCGTTGGCATGGTGCGCCAAGTAAAGCCATTCGGCTTGTGATTTGTCCAACGCGAGTCCACGGGGCTATTCCATTGATGGTTTGTAAAGTTTGCTTACCTTGAAGATCTTTTTTTCATCCCTATTGGCGGTTCTATTGTTATCTTTCGGGGGGACCAGGGCCGTTGCCGCGACCGAGGTGTTCGTTGAATTGGTTCTGGCTGTTGATTGTTCGTCCAGCGTCGATCACGATGAATTCGAATTACAAATGCAGGGACTGTCCGAGGCTTTCACGCACCCGAGCATCCACGAGGCACTGGACAAAGCTGGAGGGAAGGGGATAGCCGTTGCTCTGCTGCAATGGTCCGGCGAGGAAGAACAAATTCGTTCGATCGACTGGCACCATATATATGATGCAGAATCGGCCACAGAGTTTGCAGACCTTCTCTTGCATACGCCCCGCCAAGCAACGGGTGGTGCCACCGCCTTGGGAAATGCCATACTGGAGTCTGCCGCGTGGATTCACGGCAACGATTTTCTCGGCGAGCGTCAGGTGATCGATGTATCGGGTGATGGCCGGGGCAATCAAGGGGTGGCAGCCGATCAGGCGCGGGATCAAGCTCTGAGGAGCGGTATCGTCATCAATGGCCTGGCGATACTGAATGAAGATTCCCGTTTGGGGGAGTATTTTGTTGAAGAAGTCATTGCGGGACCAGGTTCCTTTTTAATTACGGCAACGGATTTCGAGGACTTTGCCAAAGCCATTCGCAAAAAGATCTTCTTTGAAATAACCGGACCTCCTATCGCGGACCTACAGGAAACCGAGCCGGCCCTGGCAATGGGGATGCCGAACAGCCACTGGTGATTGGATTTCTAGGCTACGGTGTATTCTTGTAGTCTTCTTAAGAGCGTTATCAGTTTGGCGTCAAACGCATACAAAGGTCTGTTCGCATATCATTTCGATCCCTTTGCCCATCCCTAAAATGGATCACTTCATAGCAATGATCCAAGGCGTAGGTCCATTTGCTGGCGGGTAGCCAAATCATGCCCAGCCAAGTCCAAGCTCTCTCAATTTGATTCTCTTCCACGCGCAAGACAGCAAATCGGCCTGCCGGGATTGTTTGGATGCTCACCACCTCGTCCTCACAAACATCCCTATCCACTGCCAGGCCCGCATCGTAAACGCAGTATGCGGCGGGTGTCACGTCGGAGTTGTTGGGACAAACCCCAAATAGCTCAGCGGCGCCAGACCATAAACCCTTTGCACGGGCCCATTGTTCCAAATCGGCGTAGGCCCTCGCGATTCCGCCATCGGCATTCCAATAAGGGCCCAAATGGCGAACATAGGCAATACGGTAAGTTGGTCGAGTTTCGATTTTAACATCACCTGGTGTCCAAGGGTAATTGGAATAGCTGGGGACATGTTGAAATTGGGCCTTGGGAGACTGATCCTGCTTTAGGCAAGCAAATCCGGGGCGATAACTTGACCGTAGGGTCCGGGGAGCAACAGCAAAGCGGCGGCGAAAGGCACGGGAAAAGGTTTGTGAGCTGGAAAAGCCGCAATCAAGTGCGACGTCGGTTATGGAAAAGTCTGGCCTATAAACCAAAGATCTTGCGGCGCGGTCCAGGCGTGTCCGCCAGAGAAACTGGGCAGGTGTTTCGCGGCAATAGAACTGGAAGGCCCGGACAAAGTGAAATTTCGATAGGCAAGCAACCTCGGCCATTTGGTCCAAGTCCAAGGGTTGCGCCAAGTTGGCATGCACGTGATTAGCCGCTCTAAAAATGCGATGGCGTTGCGCGGCGCCCCGACGCATATCCGCACCTTATTGATTGTTTTGCTTGCTGTGGAGCTTAGGTTAATCGTTGAAGGTTCTTTGTCAAATCAAAGGCATATCGAAAACAAGCAGCAAGCAAAAATATTCTCAAAGCGCAATTTCAGCAAAGCCCTTCGTTGCATTGTCGGCAATAATATTAGAGGTACTTCCTTACCCTGGCTTTGTGATTGTTTCATTGTGGTGTCAGATTCAGCTGTTTTGCGAGGTTTTCAATCTGTCGCCAGGTCTCTTCCGGTACCGCGACGTTCCCCGCAGCCTTGTGGCGGTGGTCGCGTTCGCGCTCGCCGGGGATGTCCACCCGGTCAAATCCGGGCGCGGGAGGGCAGTTGCGTAGCTCGGCTAATACTTCTTCGGCGGCAGCTTGCATGACTGGGGCCTCGCGGAACCGGCTTGTGTCCAGCGCAATCAGCAGCCAATTACTTTCGGTGGTCGAGGGTCCCAGCAAGGCCTCGCCGATGATCTCGGCCACGAGTGCCAATGCATATCCCTTCTGCGCACCGGCGGGCAGGATAGCCCCGCCGGAAAAATAGGCTTCCGGGTCCTGGCTTGGCTTCCCGTCCCGGTCGATGATGCAGCCCTCCGGCAACAGGGCCCCAGCCGAGCGTGCGGCGTAGATCCAGCCGCCGGCAATTTTCGATGTGGCAAAGTCCAAGATCACCGGTCCTCTTGAACCACCGGGAATTCCCACGCACCAGGGATTGGTCGGCAACACTCCGCGAGCGCCGCCATGCGGTGCGACTTGGCGCCAGGCTTGCCTGTTACCGCCCCCGACGCAGATGGTTAAGAATCCCCGCTCGGCAGCCCGGTCCGCGAACGCCCCGAGGCGTCCCGTATGGCCCACGTGTCGAATCGAAAGCGCCATCATGCCGTTTTTGAGAGCATCTTCTGTTGCGGTTTCGTAGGCCAGCTCCATTGCAGGGATACCGATACCGCCGCCACCATCGACCCGGAGGACACCGCGGCCATCTCGATAGACCTTGGCCTCGGCCATTGGGTCTAAAGAGCCATTTTGCATCTGCTCCGCATATTGCAACACCCGCATGATGCCGTGACTTTCCATGCCGCAAAGGCTTGTGTCCACAAGATGGTTCGCGACCTGGTCGGCGACATTGCTACTGCATCCAAGCTTAAGAAAGATCCCGCATAGCAGGGTCTGAGCTCGGTTCGCCGGCAGGATCACACGGTCGCCTCGCAGGGTAAGTTTGCTGGTGGGCGTCCTCATGATCTAGGTATCGGCAAACGGATCTGCTTGATGGGATACCGTCGCCAACCATACCGACTTGGTTTGGAGATAGCAGCGCATCCCTTCCCATCCGTTTTCGCGGCCATAGCCCGATTGCTTGAATCCGCCCACCGGAGACTGGGTTGCTGCATTGAAATAATTGTTGATGTAGACGGTGCCGGCCTCAATTCGGTCGGCCATACGCAGGGCCTTGTTTACATCGCGCGTCCAGATCCCGGCAGCAAGTCCAAAAATCGTATCGTTTGCCAGACCAACAGCCTCTTCCTCGCCGTCAAAGGGAATAATCGCGACAACCGGTCCGAAGACTTCGTGCTGGGCCAAGCGCATGTCGTTGGTGACGTCCACAAAGATTGTCGGCCCGATAAAAAACCCCTTGTCACGGCAGGCATCGCGACCATCCAAGATCAAGCGGGCGCCGGATTGTTCGGCGCTCTCAATATCGTGCAAAATATTTTGATAGTGATGCCGGTTGGCAACAGGTCCAATGTGCGTGGCGGGATCGGTTGGATCGCCGACTTTCGCTTTTTTGCAAAGGGCGACCAAGTCTTGGGCGAAGGCATCAGCTTTTGAACGCGGCAAAAGAACCCGCGAACCTGAGATACAGCTATGACCTGTGGCTGGAAAGATTCCGCCAGCAACGCCCTTAAGGGCTAAATCCATTTCCGCATCGTCAAGGATGATTTGTGGTGACTTGCCGCCCAGTTCCATGGTGATTGGTTTGACCTGGCGGGCCGCTACGCCGGCAACTGCCCGTCCGCCTGCTGTGCCACCGGTAAAGCTTACCATGCGTACGTCCGGATGGTCGATCAAGGGCTCGCCGGTCGTTGGTCCAAAACCGGTAACCACGTTCAAGACACCGGGCGGCAAGTCCGCCTCTTGCAGCACCATCATCAGCTCAAGGGTGGAACAACTGGCTTGTTCCGACGGCTTGATCACGGCTGTGTTGCCCGCCGCCAAGCAAGGCGCCAGTTTCCAGATCAAAGTGCCGATGGGTGAGTTCCATGGCAGGATTTGTGCCACCACGCCAAAGGGTTCCCATTTCATAAAATTGTGCATATTAGGCACTTCGGCGGGGATCAGGCGTCCTTCAAACTTATCGCACATGCCCGCGTAGTAGTGCCAACTATCCACTTGCCAGGCACCGCTTTTGAGACTCGGAGTGATGTTTTTTGGCAGCTTGCCGTTATCCCGGGTCTCAATTTCCCCTAAGTGCTCAGCGTGCTTGCTGATCACATCGCCGATCCTCCGCAACAGGCGGCCCCTTTCGGCCGGCATCATCCGTCCCCAGGGCCCGTTATAGAAGGCCTCTTTGGCCGCGGCTACGGCTTTATTGATGTCTGCTTCCCGGCAATCGGGAACGCGTGCCCACACGTCTCCAGTCGTCGGATTCTCGCTGTCGAAATACGCGTCGCCGGCGGGGTTCATCCATTGGCCATTAACGAAAAATTGGTAAGTTTGCATATCCGCTTTTTACTCCTAAGCCCAAGGACTTTGAATTTGATGGGGCAAGGCAAGACTTCATCAATGCCCTTATTCTTGGATTAGATTTGCCATGGCGTCGATGGCGAATTCGTATCCTTGAACAGCTAACACGCAAATGAGGGCGGTTGCGGCATCGCGCCTCCACCTGGGAGAAAGGGGTTGATCCATGGAGATGGAGCTCTCCGCTTCTCAGTTTGTTCATATTGGGGCTTAAGTATCAAGATTTGGTCTTATTGGCGGGCGACGAGAATGGCTCCCCTCGGCATAACCCCGGCCATAGCAATTGAAGAGATGTAAAGTCACGCAGCATCCAAGCGGTGGGCGCAGGGCGTGTCCTCAACGATGGTTTCAGGTTCCCCTCGCTCTGCCTTAGTTGAACTGAAAACTCCTTGCCTCGTTTAGGCCAAGTTCATCCACGTGGTCGCCGATGGCATTCCATTCTTTGTTCGTCGATTGAATGAGCCAATTCCGAAAAGATTGGACGGCCTCCAAGTCAATGTATTTTTTTGGGCAGACCAAATAGAATCCACTTAAGATGGTCATGATGCGCGGGAATGGCGCGACCAGACGGCTCGATTTGAGGTCTTCCAGGATGAGTTGAGGCGGCGCGAGCGCGATGCCAAATCCCCGAGCGGCAGCATTGATGGCGGAGTCCATCAGGTCGAAGGTCTGTGCACGAAGCTCAGGCGGTGCCTTCAGGCCGACTGAATCAAACCAGATTTCCCATGCGTCGAACAGGTTGGAGCCGTGCAGCAGCGTATGATGAAAGCAGTCGCCCGGCTCTTGAAGCCGGTACTTTCCATTCATCAGTGACGGCGCGCAAACCGGCGTTACACGCTCGGTGGCAATCTCTTCTATGGAGATCGTGTCATCGAATAGATGCAAGTCCCGGCTACAGACAACGGCAACGTGGAACTCCTCCCTTGAGAAGTCGACCGGATTCCATCCGGTGTTCACCAGCACTTCGATATCGGGGTAGCACTCCTGAAAATCATCCAGCCTGGGGATCAACCACCTAAGCGCAAAGGTAGGCGGCAACTTGACGCGGAGGTGATTTACCGTTCTACGCAATTCTGCCGTAACCGATGCTAGCTTATCGAGCATATGGGTCAAAACTGGTGAAAGGGTTTTGCCGTGGGTTGTCAATTCCAAGTGGTGCGGGTGGCGCAGAAACAAGCTGGCGCCGAGGTAGTCTTCGAGCGCGCGAACTTGCCGGCTTACCGCGCTCTGGGTCACCAAAAGCTCCTCTGCCGCTTTTGTAAAGCTCTGATGCCGAGCTGAGGCTTCAAAGGCTTTTAGTGCGTTCAGCGATGGCAGTTGTCTTACCACGTGCTCCATCCCAATCGATTTCCTTCAGCCTATTCGTTTTTCTCCTGGGCACCAGGATTTTTTAGAATTTGATCTGTGGCGCACTTTCTTTCTTTCATGAGTAGCCAGGCATCGAGTCCCGGGCATGGGACCCAGGCTTCCAAACCTTGGAGACAAAGATGGAAAGGGATAACGACATTGAGCTCCGTCCAAGGCCGCGACGGATTCGGATCGGCGGAACCGGGGTCTTTTTTCCGGAGCGGGTTGTCTCAAATCATGAAATCGCCCTGTCTGCTCCAACAGATCCCGAATGGGTCCGCGCAAAGCTTGGGATCATGGAACGCCGCTGTGTCGCGGAAAATCAGACCACCACTGACCTGGCAGCCAACGCCGGTCGGGAAGCTTTGCAAGACGCGGGGATCTCCTCGCGGACGGTCGAGATGGTGATTGTCGCCACGATGACACCCGACCATCTGGCGCCGTCAACCGCCTGCTCGGTCTTGGCCCATCTGGGCCTGCGTAATTTGCTTGCCTTCGACGTTTCCGCTGCTTGTTGCGGCTTCCTCTATGCGCTCACCACGGCAGCTGCTTTTCTCGAAAGTGGTCAATGTGAGAATGCTTTGGTCATCGGGGCCGATAGCCCGTCTCGAGTCACCGATTGGTCGAGCCGCGATTGTCCCTATTTCGGTGACGGTGCGGGGGCAGTTTTTTTGGAGCAGTCCCGTGATGAAAGTGCCTTTTTTATAAGTTCGCTGACCTCAGATGGCATAGGTCAGGAAAACTTCATTTTGCCATCCGACGGATCCTCATTCGAAATTGACCCCAAGGCCGTCTACAAAAGTGCCCGCCATTTGGTGGCAAGAGAGGCAGATAGGGTTCTATGTCAGGCTGGCCTTGAGCCTTGTGACGTTGACCATGTCATCCCCCACCAAGCCTCGGTCAAGCTGTTAAGGGATATCGCGCACGACACCGGGCTGAGCTTCAACAAGTTCTGGCTCAATATGGACCGTTACGGAAATACGGCGGCCGCAACGGTTCCCATCGCCCTTAACCAGGCTTTGAAGAGTTCATCAGTCGAGCAAAACGATTGGATGCTCTTGGCCGCGGCCGGAGCCGGAATGACCGCCGGTGCCGCGCTCTACCGCTGCCATTAAGACCCTGTTTGGATCGGATCATGGAATCACTATTGATACAATCCCCTGAAGCGGTTGCAAGTGGACTTGATTCCAAAGTCTCAGGTCTCCTGGGCGCCAGGCTGCATCATGACTATCCGGTGATAGAGCATGGGGAAGGTGTGTTTCTTTATGATTCCAAAGGTAAGGAATACCTGGACGGCTCATCCGGTGCGATCGTTGCGAATATAGGTCATGGGGTGGATATCATCGGCAGCGTTGCGCAGCAGCAGATTTCGCGGGTCGCTTATACCTACCGGACCCAATTTTCGAATAGTTGTGCGAAGACTCTGGCGGAGAAGATCTTGGCTAAATCGGGCGATAAGGCCAGCGCCTTTTTCCTGAGTAGCGGTTCGGAGGCAAATGAAGCCGCTTTGCGGTTGGCCTTGCAATATTGGCGTGAACACGGACGCCCAACGAAGCAGAGGGTTCTGTCACGGCGAATCAGCTACCACGGTAACACACTTGGCGCCTTGTCCCTTTCGTCGGATGTGCGCCGGCGCGAACTCGGCGGATTGGCCATCTGCGAGCCCCTCGTTGCGCCCTGCTATTGTTACCGCTGCCCCTTTGGAAAGCAGCCCGGTAGTTGCCAGATTGATTGCGCCGACGACCTTGAGCGTGCAATCCGTACCATTGGGGCGGAACAAATCGCAGCCTTTTTCGTGGAACCGATTATCGGGGCCACTGGCGGTGCCGTGGTACCCCATTGGGGCTACTTCGCCAAGGTTCGAGAGATTTGTGACCGCTACGATATCCTATTGATTGCTGATGAGGTGATCACCGGCCTAGGCCGGACGGGTAAATGGTTCGGTCTCCACCATTGGGGTGTAGCTTCAGATATAACCGTTCTGGGCAAGGGGCTGAACGGAGGCTACACGCCTTTGTCTGCGGTTCTTTTGAGCCGTAGCGTTACAGATGCGCTTGCCGATGGCAGCGGCGCCGTTTCCATCGGCAATACCCACAGCGGCAACCCATTATCGGCAGCAATTTGTAATGCGGTGCTGGACTATGTGGACGGCCATGACCTGGTGGAGCGCGCTGCGAATATGGGGCCTCATTTGGCTGCTGCTCTTCGGCGCCTTCTACAAAAGTACTCAATTATTGGGGATGTGCGTGGAATGGGCATGCTTTGGGCCGTGGAACTTGTTCAATCCCGGGGATCGAAGGAGCCATTTCCTGCGGGTTGCAAGTTGACGGATAAGATCATCCAGCTGGCCTTTGAGAATGGCCTCATTTTATACCCCTGCCGCGGCCTGGTTCACGAGGACGAGGGCGATGCATTCCTGATCGCCCCGCCGCTGATCATTTCCGAAGAAGAGATCGAAATACTGATTGATCGGCTCGACACATGCCTGTCGAGGCTGATGGATTGGCTCGTGCGAAATTCCCATATCAAAGGACCGAAATATGCAGCTCTTGTGGAATGATCAGCAAAACAAAACGTGGAACCAATTCGCCGAAATCGGTCACGAGGTTGCCCGGAGGGCGCCGGATCTGCGTGGCCCCGGGGGGCTCGATCATGCCGCTTGGCGTGCCCTTACCGACGCTGGTCTTTGGCAACTGCCCATCTCGCGGGATTTGGGCGGTATGGGGCAAAGTTGGTGGGAGTTTGTTGCCGGTTTCGAGGGATTAGCCTCAACCGCGAGGGACCTGGGTTTCCTTCTTTCGGTTCTAGCCCACGCGGGGGCACTGCGGGTGGTTTCTGAAGCAGGGTCCGATGCGCAAAAGGAAAAATTCCTTCCCCGGCTTATGCGTGGTGATGTTGCCTCTACCGCCGCTACCGAGGTGCATGGCGGCTCTGACGTCTCAAGGGTACAAACGGCCGCTTCGATCGCCGGCAACGAGCTCGCGCTTTCGGGGCGCAAGACGCACATCACCAATGCGCCCATCGCCGAGATCTTTGTTATCGTCGGTCGTGTACCTTCTCTTGGGGCGAAAAAGGACATCACGCTTTTCCTGTTGGACCGGCAAGCTTCGGGCCTATCAACGGGCACGCCGGAAGAGCTGCTCGGTCATCGCACGAGCCCGACAGGTGACATTTTCCTAGATAAAGTACCGATCGGAGAAGAGAACATTCTCGGACCGGCGGGTGATGGCCTCACGCTCTTGTATCAAATGCTCAGCTTTGATCGCACCCTGTTCGGCCTGATCTCGGGCAGCTATGCGCGCCCAATCGTGCAGGACGCTTTAGCACTGACAGCATCAAGGGAGAGTTTTGGCCGGCCGCTTCAGGAACATCAATATGTCCAGGACAAAATTGTCCGTATGAAAACAAATATGGAGATTGCGCGTTTCGTTTCCTATGCGGCTCTCGATGAACTTTTGCGAGGGCGGACGAATGCGGCGCTTTTGTCGTCTATCGCTAAGCTAGTGGGGTCGGAGGGTCTCTGTGAGTCGGCTCAGGAGTTCCTCCAGCTTCAAGGTCACGCGGGATACATGGAAGGAGAGGCAGGATGGATCGTAAGAGACACATTGGCGACTCGAATCGCCGGGGGGACAAACGAAATGCAGAAAGTGAGCATCTTCAATCAATTGAAGCATCAGAGCCAAGGGGAAGCACTGCAATGACCGAACAATTGGAACTCGGGCAGGTGTCCCATGGGGCTCATTTGGTCGTGGAGGACGACCTCGCCCTAAACTGGGGCGGCGATGTGCCGGTGTTTGCGTCGCCGGTCCTTATTGGCTTCGTGGAAAAGACCTGCGTCGAGGCGCTCGACGGGTTGCTTCCCGATGGCTTTATCACTGTTGGTGTCGGCTTTGATTTCATGCATCTTGCACCGGCGCCTTTGGGGGATTTTGTCCAGGCAACTGTTAAGCTGGATGGCATCCACGGCAAGCAACTAAAATTCTCTGTCTCCGTCAGAAGTGAGCATGGACTGCTTTCATCCGGCAGTCACATTCGTGCGATTGTGAGTCGTCGACGGTTTATGGAAAAGCTTGAGTCCCGGCAAAAGGCGGAAGCAGCAGTGCCCGTTGCGGCGAGTTAACCGGAAACGGTGCGATGCCAGCTTTTGATATAGAAGAGGGAGTGGTCCGGTGCCGCGCATTTTAGTCGGAAACATTGATAATGACGAAATGCTATCGGATCGATCGGCGCTGACCTACGAATTCCGATGCCACAGCGCCGTAGCAGCCTCCAAGCATGCTTGGTTTGCCCAATCCGGGGACATAGTACTTCTGCCGGAGCCGCTCTCTGCCGAAATGACCGATTACATGTGTCAGGTTAAGGAGCTGGCACCGGATGCGGTAAAGATCATGTCGGCCTCTCGGCCGCCGACTGAGGTTCGTCCATTGGATACGGGTCTTTTGGAAGATGGTGAACTGCTTCAGAGGCTGAAGCGGGCCCTCGGCAATTCTGCAGAATGGGAGCTGTTCCCTTATCATTATGATCGTACAGTCTGTGGCTTGGCACGACAGCTGGGCTTGTCCAGTATGGGGGCTTTGCCGTCACTTTATCGAGAAGCAGGCAGCCAGATATTCAATGATAAAAAAATCTTTAGATGTCTGGCGGCGAGCCGAGGTGTTCCCATCGCCGAGGGTCGAATTGCAAGCAGCGCTGCTGAGCTCTCGGATGCTTTTGATGAGCTGATGTCGATCACGGGGGCGGTGATTGTAAAGCAAAATCGTCACTCTGGTGCCCTGGGCAATATCATTGTTTCGAGAGATCCAGGTGTAGCAAGACAGGGCGCCACAGAGAGGATTCTGATCGGCATCCATCGGTCGATGGAGGATATCGCTGAAGAATTGTGGTCTAGGCTGGGTGCGGCCTCCGCCGATGTTTTGATCGTTGAAGCCTATTATCCCGTCTCCAAGGTGTGTTATGTGGAATTTGCTATTCGGGGAAGGGACCACATCCCGAAATTTTTGAATTTTGGAGAGCAGCGCATGGCGCCGTTGTTTGCTGGATTTCAAATCCCGGGAGAGATTTCCGCATACCATCAAGCCCACTTGATTGCGGGTGCAAGTGAGATTGTCAATTTAGCCAAGGACTTGGGTTTTCAAGGCCTCATAGACGTTGATGCCATCATTACATCGGACGGCAAAACGCTTTTTTGCGAGGTTAACGGGCGCTGTGGCGGCTGCTCTCACATTCACCATATGGCCGAAGCATTGCTGTGTAAGGACTATGGCAATGAACACGTCATCCTCTCGCGTAATGGCGTCGAGGCCCCCGGCTTCGATGAGGTGCTCGCGCTTATCGCAGGAGCCGGATTACATCTCAGACGTGGTGGCTCTGAGGGTATTTTGATCACGGCCGAGGATACAAGGCGCAGCGGAAGTATCGATTATATGATCGCCGCCCCCTCAAACGGGCGCGCCCACGAAATTGAAAACTGGTTCATTGCTGAACTGAATTTACTCGGCCAATCCGTCCGGGGAGGTGTTGCGCGATCCGGCAGGCTTCACTAAAGGCTCTGATGCGCCATGTTTGCCTCCATCTTAAGGGCTTATAAAGGCATTCCGGGGTCTATCTGGAGTCTGCTTTTTATACAGTTCCTGATGAACGCAGGCCATTTCATGGCCATCCCCCTATTGGCCGTTCACCTCAACAGTAATCTTCAACTCGGTGCGTCCGCACTTGGGACGGTTCTAACCGTTCATCTCTTATCCGCCCGTTTATTGCCAGGAATTTCAGGACCTCTCGTCGACTATATGGGCCCCCGCGGGCTGATGATCATCGGCCTGCTGTGTCGGGCCTTTGGGCTCATCGGGGTTGTGTTCCTGGATTTCTTTTGGGGCCTTTGCTTTATGGCTTTTTTGATGGGGGCCGGCACCTCGCTATATGAATCTTCTGTTTACGGTGTGTTCGGACGCCAATCCAAGGCACTGACGGCGCGGGTTTTTGTCCTCAACAATCAGGCTCTGAATGCCGGGGTTGTTCTTGGCCCGGTGATCGGTAGCGCGCTAGCCCTGTTCAGCACCGATTATGCCTTTTTGTCGAGTGGTTTGGTTTTTGGGGCCTTGACCCTTTGGGTCCTAAGGCTCCGGTTTGACGAAAAGCTGGACTTCAAGAATGTGCCGGTTTTGCAAAGTATCCGGACCGTGGTGGCTGATCGAACGTTTCTGGTCTTTTTTGTGGCTACCTTGCCCTGGTGGTTTCTCTTTACCCAACTTTATGTAGTTTTTCCCATCTATATTACAGATATCAGCGGTAGCATTGCCTACACTGGGTCCCTCTATGTGGTGAACGGAATTGTGGGTTTGGCCGCCATGTTCTTTTCGATAGTGATATTTGAGAAGGTGCCCAGCCGAAAAATAATGCGCTGGAGCTATCTGGCCCTTGCCGTTATCTACCTTATGGTGCCCCTTTCGAATTTTGTTTGGTGGTTCCTGGTCGTTGTCGGTCTTTATACTATTGCGGAAACCTTTATTTTGCCGGCGATTGAAACGGTCACCGCCGAGCTGGCCACGAGCGGAAGCCAAAGTACCTATTTTGGCGCCGCAAGTTTGGCCTGGGCCCTATCCGGAAGCATCGGAAACTATCTTGGCAGCTGGCTGGTCCTTGAAGCCGATTCCACCGCAATGTGGTGGGTTTTTTCCGGCGTCGCCTTTGTGGGCTTGGCGTTCAGTCTTTGTCTTGGTCGGCAAAAAGTGCAAGCAAAGCTCGCTTAGTATCCCATTTAAAAACCTCGCGTGGCACTGCAACCCATATTGGTGCTCTTTACTAAGCTGCCGAGTGACAAGTCAGCAAATATTCCCTTGCGCTCAATCTTGCATTTAGCAATCATTGCTCCGCCCCCTTCTGACGAAAGTAGTGCTATGAATCGGCTGAACAACCGGCGTAAATCCAATCGAATAACGGGCCCCAATCCCATTGATGTTCATGTGGGGCTGCAGCTAAGGCGCAGACGGACTCTCTTGGGATTCAGTCAAGAATATTTAGGAGGGCAGGTCGGCCTGACGTTTCAGCAAATTCAAAAGTACGAAAAAGGGCGGAATCGAATTGGGTGCAGTCGCCTATTCGATTTCAGCCGGGTTTTGGACGTTCCGGTTGGATATTTCTTCGAAGGCATCACGCCTGACGTTGCCGCCCGTTCGCCGAGGCATGGTAAGGGGCCGTCGACGGACCCAATCGTTGATCAAAATGATCCGACGACCAAACGGGAAACTCTTGAAATGATGCGTGCCTACAATAGTGTGTCCGACCCGGCGTTACGCAATCTCATCCGAGAGTTTGTGAAGGCGCTGGGTGACAATGTTGATCGAAATTCCGCTTAGAGTCTCAGATTTTAGAAGATTTCTAATTGGTCGCTTGCCAAAGCTTTAAAGCTTGTGCCCAGGAACCCAAGGATCCCATCCGCCACTGGTTTGAGTTGCCGGTCCAAATAGTGGTCGTAATCCGGCCTGGGCACTTCATCTAAAACTGGTTCTGGCCCATGGCTGGTGATCACGTAGCGCACCCACCGTTCCGGTCGCGCGAGTTTACGGGCGGCTTGAACGTGAGGAGGCACATTTTTGGTATAGTGATCAAGGGGCCGGCGCAGGCGTTTTCGATAGACAAGCTCATGGTCCAATCGGCCCGCCTTGAGGTCGTCAACCGTCGAGCGTAACAAATCCTCGAAAGGCTCATTCAAGAAAATCCTGCGATAGAGTTCCCGCTGAACCCTTTGGGCGAGAGGGGTCCAGTCGGTCCGAACGCTTTCCAGGCCCTTAAAGATCACTTCCGGCTCTTTATTACCGCGCCGGACCAATCCAGCGTAGCGCTTCTTGCTACCGGTCTTGGCGCCTCGAATGGTTGGCATCAAGAATTTGATGAAGTGAGTTTCGAACTCCATCTCCAGAAAGGACTCAAGCTCAAGTTCCGTGAACAGGTGTTTGCGCCAATGGGCATTCACACGATTGGCAAGTTCCGATCCAAATTCTTGGAAGGTTTCTTCCTGGCCATGATGAGCGGGCAATACAAAGAGTGAGTCCGTGTCCCCATAGATAACCTTGTGCCCCAACTGCTCAATAAAGTCGCGGCTTTCTTGGATGATGGCGTGACCGCGACGTGTGATGCTACTGGCAAGTTTGTCGTCATGAAAACGACAGCCACTGGTGCCCAGAACGCCATAAAATGAATTCATCACTATTTTCACGGCCTGGGATAGAGCGGCATCTTTATTCGCCTTAGCGTGATCCCTAATTTTCCATAGATCCGCCACCAAATCAGGAAGGATGGCTTTTTCGCGCGAAAACATCGCACCTTGGAAACCCGGAATTGGGTTTGGGCCAGGCTCGGCAAGGGCCAAAGGGTCGATATGGTAGGTCCGAATTATACTTGGATACAGACTCTTAAAGTCGAACAGCAAGACGTTATCATAAAGGCCGGGCATGGAATCCATCACATAGCCGCCGGGGCTTCCCGGTCCCTGTTTGATGTCCACAACATCAGGTGCGACCCGGCCCGCCCGGTGCAGCCTCGGCAAATAAAGGTGGTCAAAAGCCGCGACTGAGCCGCCGTAGCGGTCCATGGCTAAACCGGTCGCTGCGGCGCGTTTTCGTGCAAATTCCAATAGATTGGTTCTCTCAAAGATTTCCAAGACAAGCCGACAGTCCTGGATGTTGTATTCGGCCAGGGCAATGGGATCTTCACGATACATGCGCTGGATCTCAGCAATGCGATGCGACGGGTTTTGGATGGCTTTGCCTCGGCCTAATAGCTGATGGGCGACGACCTCTAGCTCAAAGCTCTCAAAGGCCCAAAAGCCGGCTCGCAGTAGCTCGATGCCATCCAAGGCCACACGACCCGGAATTCGTGCGACGGCCACTCCCCGCCCTGATTTAGGTTGCAAAATAGTCGCCCGCTCGTCGTCCCGAGCCATCGCAAAGGGAAGGGAAAGGGCCAGGCATTTCCGTTCCAGGAAGGTCAGATCAAACGCTGCCACATTCCAGCCGAGTATGAGATCCGGGTCGACCTTTTTCAGCCAGGCAAAAAAGGCGCGCAGCACTCCTGCTTCGTCCCCGCACCAGTCAATCGGCAGGTCCGCTGGCCCTGGCCTTGGCGCGGCCGCCATAAAAACTCTCTCTTCCCCGGCAGAGGCAACAGCAATGGAATAAAGAGCGCCCTCCAAATCCTCTGTTTCGATGTCTAAAGAGATTGCCTTAAAGGACGTTTCATAGTCAGTTGGCACCATGCGGGGGTTCAGATACTCCTTGAAAGACTCCTGCTGCTGGCTGTTTCCGCTGAGCCGGCATGCCCCGGTGACGAAACGCTCCATCAAATGACGGTCGCTGGGTTTGATGTCCGACTCGCAGAGCTCGATACCTCGGCCCCGTAACGCGCGTTGAGCCTCAAAAAGGTCTCCTTGCCGACGAAAATAGAGCCCGTCTACCCAGTGACCGCTTAGGGTTTTGAGCTGGAGCGGGCGGCGCTGAAAAGAGGGCAGGGGTGCATCAGACTCTATTCGGCTTTCTCGCTGGATAAAGCAAACGGCTTCTTGACCTCGCACCACAACCCGGACGGGGCCACCATCGGTGCTCATCCAGAAGACCAGTTCCAGACCTTCTCGACCATCGCGCCATTGGCGTGTGAGGATAAAGCCATTCGTCTGAGGCTGTTGATTTGTCATTGTGGATTGATGCACATTCAACGTGGAATGATAACCCACCAATGGGTATTTTTTGATAAAATTTAAAAAAGCAGCATTATAAATCAGAGCAATTCACCTCCAACGATTTGCGACAGTGACACTTCTAAATTAGCCCCGCTCAGCTGACGGACTGTCCTATCCTGGGCAATGACAATAGAATTACCAATAGAATTAAATGATTGGTGGCATTGTCAGAAAATGGGGCCACTGCTAACCTAAGGTGAAATTCTCAGAGATTCAGGGAGGGTCCGATGGCCAAGAAAAAACATTCCAAGAACAAATCCAACGCGTTTTCACGCCGTTCTGTTCTGGCCGGTGCTGCGGCTTTCAGCGTGGCTGCTGGCGTTGCGCCTTTTGTCAAGCGTGCCCGTGCGGATCAAACTCTAAAAGTCGGCACTTACGGCGGCTACTTCGAGGAGAGTTTTGTAACTTTTATCTATCCAGATTTCACCAAAGCAACCGGAATTGAGGTCGAATCCATTCCCGAGCCGACCGGGCAAACCTGGCTGATCCAGTTGCGCAACGCGGCCAAGGCCGGGATTGCGCCGGCCGACGTCTCCATGATGGCTGGGGTGCCAAAGCTGCGCGGGGCGGCGGAAAAATTATGGACGCCGCTGGACGAGGCCAAGATCCCGAATTTGAAGTTCCTCACCGAGAATTTTATCGATCGCTACGATGACGGGAAGGTCTATGGCGTTGGGGCGGTATCTTGGTTCATCACCCTGTGCAGCAACACAGAAGAAATTACCGAGGCACCCACCTCCTGGGGAGACATGTGGGATCCCAAGTATGAGGATACCTTGGGTTTGCTTGCCTTAGCGTCAAATTCCTATCTCTTGGAGGTCACGGCAGCCACCTATTTCGGAGGAACGGACATTCTCGACACCCAAGAAGGCATCGAAAAGGTTTTTGCCAAGTTGAGCGAAGTGACGCCGAATGTGCGCCTTTGGTACAAGGACGAGGGATCCTTCCAGCAAGCTCTGCAAGACGGCGAAATCCCCATGGGACAATATTACCACGACGTGGCTGGCTTGGCGGCCGCGGACGGCTTTCCAGTGCGATCTACCTTCCCCAAAGAGGGTGGGGTGGTAGACTCCGGTACCTGGCTTGTGTCCAAGGCCTCCGAGAAGGTAGAGGAAGCGCAAGTTTTCATTGACTACATCTGCGATCCTGCGACCCAGGCTTCCTTGTCCCGAAATGTAGGGACGGCGCCGGTGGTCGAGCGTAGTTATACGGACCTGACGGATGAGGAATTCTCTGCGGTCAGCAGCAGCATTCCGCCGATCGTGCCTAAATATGATATCTATATGCAATGGGGCGATTGGATCAATGACCGCTGGACCGCAATGATCTCCAGCTAACAGGTCCTGTCGATTGTAGCGCCCTCGGTGGTCCAAGTGGTTGGCCACCGGGGCATCTCGGGGATATATCTCCGTAAGCACGGGTGATGGCTCATGCTCGATCTAGAGATTCGCGGCGTAACCAAAACATTTGGTGGAACGATTACCGCCGTAAAGGATGTTAGCCTTCACCTGGATGGGGGGAAGCTTGTCAGTTTCTTAGGTCCGTCTGGCTGCGGAAAAACCACCTTGCTGCGCATGATTGCCGGACTGGATTTGCCCACCTCAGGCAGCATCCATCTTGGTGATCGGGATATCACGACAACCCCGGCCCACGAGCGCAATATGGGAATGGTGTTTCAATCCCATGCCCTTTTTCCCCACTTGACCGTGGGTGAGAACATCGGCTACGGCCTAAAAATTCGTGGTGTGGACAAGGCCGAGCGGCAGGCAAGCGCGGAAAAATTACTGGAGCTTATTCGCTTGCCGGGCATTGCCCAGCGTCACATTTCCCAACTCTCCGGAGGCCAACGGCAACGGGTCGCCATCGCCAGAGCTTTGGCACTGGAGCCTGATCTGTTCTTGCTGGATGAGCCCATGTCGGCCTTGGATGCAAACCTGCGAGAGGCCATGCAAATCGAGCTGCGTCAGTTACAGCAGCGCTTGGGTATTACCACCATTGTGGTGACCCATGATCAGGGCGAGGCCATGACCATGTCGGATTTGGTCGTGGTGATGAGTGCGGCACAGGTCCAACAGGTCGGCCCACCCATGGAGATTTACCGAAATCCTGCCAATCGTTTCGTGGCGGATTTTATCGGTACCAGTAACTTCCTGCCTGGCCGGGTGACGTCTGAAAAGGAGATAGAAGTGGAGGGGCAATCCTTTCTAGTCTCCAAAGGCGCCGACAGCCTTGGTTCCAGCACAGAAGTTACCTTGCTGATCCGGCCCGAGGACGTGCATGTGCTCGATAGCAGCGAAGAAGGTGCCAATCGCCTGCGCGGGAAGGTCGGATTTATTCGGGATATCGGTGCGACGGTGGAAATTATTGTGGACTGTCACGGCCACGAGATCATCTCCATGATGACCCCGAAAGACAGGCCGGCCGTGACGGTAGGGTCGGATGTGATGGTAGAGTTTCCCCATTCCGCCTGTTCGGTGGTTCAGGAATAAACCTTGATCTGTGGGAGTCGGCGGAAGGTCCGATGGAGCGCCAAAATTTAAAAGGTTCCTTTTTATTGCCGATCTTCCCGACGGTGATGATCGGTATCTTTTTCCTTATTCCCTTTGCTCTGATTGTCGCCGTCAGCGTTGCCCATCAAAATCCCGGTGGATTTTATGAGTCTGGCTTTGAGCTCACCCACTACAAACGGTTTTTGTCACCGGCGTTTCTCTCGACGGCGGCTTTTTCAGTACTGGTGTCGGGACTGGTGGCGATGATTTGCCTTATCCTCGGCTTCCCCTTCACCTATCTCATCACGCGCCTTAGGCGGCGCTGGCAGGTGGTCTGGCTGGTGTACATCCTGGCCCAGCTCTCCCTGTCCGAGGTACTCATTGCCTTTAGCTGGCAGGTTCTGCTGTCCAAGACCGCCGGGATCGGGAACATTTTGGTTTGGCTTGGCATCTTGGAGAGGTCGACCGCGTTCTACCCCAGTTTCGGTGCCGTGGTCTTAGGACTGACCTATCTCGTTCTGCCGTTCTCCATCCTGCTGCTATATCCCCCCTTAAGCCGTCTTGACAGCGAGGTTACCGAGGCGGCTCGGACCTTGGGGGCATCTCCGGTGCGGACCTTTTTTGAAGTAGTGGTTCCCATTCTCCGACCGGCGCTCGTTGCCACGGGAATTACCATGTTCGTCTTCACCCTTGGGGCCATTGTGGTACCGCAAGTCCTGGGGCGGCCCTCCCATTGGACTCTCTCGGTGCAGATCACCGATCAGGCAATCTTCCAATCCAATCTGCCCTTTGCAGCGGCGCTCGCCATTTTTCTGTTAATCGTGAGCATGAGCCTGGTGGGTCTGACCATGTGGATCAACCGGCGCTTTGGAGTGAAGGCATGAACAAGGGTCTTCGCAATATTTACATGGGTTTGATCGCCTTGATCTTGATTGCACCCTTGGCGGTTATCACGGCCATCTCCTTCAACGCCAAAAAGTTCCTATCCTTTCCGCCGAAAGGCTTTTCCCTGCGCTGGTATGTGGAGATCTTTGCCGACAATGCCTGGTTCAGCTCCTTGCAGAACAGCCTGCTTGTCGCCACTTCCTCGGCTCTGTTGGCGGTTTTGATCGCGGTGCCCATTGCCTATTGCCTGTGGCGCTATGGCATTTTTTACGCCAAGGTCCTCTATGGGCTGGGCGCCATGCCGTTCATTTTGCCACCGGTTATTATGGCTCTGGCCTTTTTGCTTTTTTTCACCTCGATCGAAGTTCACGGCAAGATGATCAACGTGATCATCGCCCATGCCATTTTCTTGACCGCATTGCCCCTGGTCACCGTTTCACTGGGGCTGGAATCCATCAACAAGGAAATGATCGAGGCAGGTCAGACCATGGGCGCCGATGAGGTGACAGTTTTTCGCACGGTTATCTTCCCCATTGTGCGGCCGTTCGTGATCTCCGGCTTTGCTTTTGCCTTTGTGCTCAGCCTGAATGAATACATCATCGCCTTTATGACCGTTGGCTTTACTGTCGAGACGCTTCCTATCAAGATTTTCAACGCTCTGCGTTACGGTTACACACCGGTGATGGCGTCCCTGGCGGTGGTCTTTATTTTGGTGAACATCCTGATCTTTGGGTTGATCGCCCGCTTCGGCAATCTGCCCCGATTGTTGGGCGCCCTTTCCGAAGAACGGTGACTGGCTGATAGGTCCGCTATCTGCCGAAATTGATGCAGCCGCGGCGAGAGATCAATTGGATAACGATTTTTAGTGGGATGGATAGCCTTTACAAACCAATTATACTATTTGATAGACCCACGAGGATTCGACCCTGTGACCTCTGATTCTCAGAGGGCAACCTACGGGTCCGAAAGAGAAAGTTGTGCGGCCTTGGAGCTGGATGCTCTCCCAGGCTACAAGGTATCCCAGACCTTTAGAAGTAAGGTGGACGGTCAAACCACCCTGATCTATGAAAAAGATCCAAGATTGGATGCCTGACGAAAAGACTACGAACGATTCATCAGGTTCTTTATTTCTTCCATTTGGTTGGGATCCAGTGGTCCGAACTCAACGGCTCCCAGGTTTTCTTCGACCTGAGCCACCGTCCTGACGCCAGGAATGGGTATGGTTCGGGCATGACGCGCCCAGACCCATGCCAAGGCGCCCTGCGTCATCGTGCGGCCATTGCTGGTCAGTATCTCCTTGATGCTTTCAAGTCGGTAGCTCCAATCCACTGCCGCGCTGCCGCCTTTTTCGAAATACTTTAGCCAGGCCGGCGGATGGCTTCGGATATCGTCGTTTGGCAGTTTGCTTTTGCTTGTGTGCTTTCCGCTCAAAAATCCCATCGCTAACGGCGCTCGAATAACGCCTGCGTAGTCGTAGGCGTCGCAAGCAACTATCATTTCGGGAGCATCTTGGAAGATGTTCAGATCGAATTGCAGGGCAACGGCCCTCGTACGTTCGCCGAACACGGCAGCATTCTCAGCATTATCAGTGCTCCAGGCATAAAAGCGAATTAGTCCTTCATCGCTGAGCGCGTCCAGCGTGTCTGCCACGCCTTCGGCTTGATCAGCGGGCAGGTCGCCGAGATGCAGTTGGTAGAGATCAATCCAGTCCGTATGCAGCCGTTTCAGAGATGCTGAGCAGGCTTGCCGGATATAGTTTGGTGAGACGTTTGTGCCTGTCAGCTCTTTCGTCTCCGCATTATAGGTATTGCCGAACTTCGTTGCGATCAGTACTTGGTCCCGCTTGCCCCTGAGGGCGCTTCCCAAGACAGATTCACTATGCCCGGCACCGTAAGCATCTGCGGTGTCGAAAAGCCTGGCACCCAGGTCAATAGCGCAGTGAACCGCACGGGCCGACTCTTCGTCGTCTACCTTCCCGTACCCAAGCGGCGCGCCAGTTGGGTAGCGACACTCTTTGCCACTCCAAAACGGGCCACCGATTGCCCAGGTTCCGATGCCAATTGGGCCTACAGTTGGGCCGCACTTACCGAGGCAGCGTTCGCGAAAGTCATTCATTTGGTTATCTTTCAAAATTGAAATATGATGGGCCGACTTCTTAATATTCTCTGAAGTCCATATAGGATCTCAATATTAAAATATGGAAGTAGCGTTTCATGAATGAAATGTTGAATTGGGATGATTTGCGGCTCTTTTTGGCCGTGGCCCGGCAAGGAGGTCTTGCAGGTGCTGCTCCAATTTCACGAGCTAGTGCTCCCACGCTCAGTAGACGCATGCTGGCTTTGGAGCAGATGATGGGAGTTCAATTATTCACCCGCCATCGCAGCGGTTATGAATTGACGCGGGCCGGCGATGAGTTGCTGAAAATGTCAGAGTCTCTTGAGCGGAGTATACTCCGCATCGACCGATGGCGTTTTGAGGCTGATCCTATTCCGGTTGTTAGGATCGCGGCAGGAGACTGGACCAGTATCTTCATTGCGAGACACATGTCGACACTGGTTGAAGCCAATGAAGCTTTAACCCTTGAGGTAGTATCAGGTATTTCTCCGGCAAATCTACTCCGCAGAGAGGCCAACATTGGCCTCCGCAACTCACGCCCTGAGTTGCCAGGTCTGGCCGGACGACGGCTGGTAGGAGTCGAATTCGCTGTTTACGGAGAAAAGTGCCTGATTCAAAACCAGCCAGAGACAAGAGATCAGCGGAGGTATTCTCACTGCCGATGGATCCGGTTCCTGCCACCTGGGCCAAAGGCGCCTTCCGCGGTTTGGCTTGATGAACAGTTGCATGGAGAGGGACAGCTTGGGTGTTCATCAACACAAGTAGTTTTGGAAGCGGCTCTAGCGGGCATGGGACTCTGCGTCCTACCTTGTTTTATTGGGGATCGAGAAAAGAACCTCAGGCGAGCTTCAGGCCCTATTCCTGAACTCAGTCATGAACAATGGCTCGTCACCCACGATGACGATCGGCGCAGTGCTCACATCAAAGTGTTGTCCCAGCGTCTCGCAAGTTTGATCAATTCCCATAAGGCGCTCTTCGAAGGCAGGTATACCGGATCCCTAGAACCTAATTAAGACTCCCAATTATCACTTCGTAGAGCAACCTCATCTGAGTGAGAGAAGGATTTCAGATGGAGATCTACTAGCAAGGAATGCTCCAAGCTTAGCCGGATCACCTTCGAGAGATTTCTGACTGACGATCTAGAAAGCAGGAAAGGCTCTAGGCCTCAGCGGATGCTCGGATCGACACCTTGCATCTCGGAGCAAGGGTATCCGCCCGCTCGGAAAGACTGTACAGATGACTGCAAAAAACTGTTCGCGCATAACCATTAAAACTGTTTGCAAGCCGCGCGGCGTCCGCAAGGGACTACGCTGAAAAATCAGCCAACCGCTCTGGAACACTCATCGCTAGTTAAATGGCCGATTACGCCATCGTTAGCCGCGTACAATGCTAATATCTTGGCCTCCACATCGATCCTTTGGCAGCCGAGGTCGCAAAGTAGGTCGACCATGTCGCCTTCCACCACCGGATTAGTGACGCTTAAACCCACCTTATAGCCTTCTCTCGTACGCGTCTGTAGCTCAGCCACGTAGCGGGGTTCATCGCCGATAGAGCTGGCCAAGCGAATATCGAAGTAAGGGCGTTGGCAATATTCAATTTTGTGGAGTAAATCGTTGCGCAAGGTCATTGTTGCCGTCCTCCAAAAAGCGTGATTCAATTCATTGCTCACTGTCACCATTTAGGAAGGGGGGAATAAAGCGCTATTGCCACTTAATTAACTGTCTTTAACATAAGCCAAATGGCAAACAGGTGTCTGGCCCAGCGCAAGGGTGATTCCTACTCAAACTGAAATTCGAACTGGCGCAATATCGCGATTTGTTGCGCAACGGTATTGGATAGATTCGCCGAACCGGTCATTATATGTAAGTCGTGGCAGCGCAACACAAATGCTTTGGTGGTGTGTAATTACCGGGACCCGATGCCTGTGGGCATATATGAGTGCATTTAGGGGCGTTCTGGTCTGTCGGTTCCCGCCAGGACAAGGAAACTTGCGCTTTGGCCGCTTGGAAAGCCAATTCCACGCGATGACTGTGGCCTGGCGCGCTTGTTCCATGGCCACGATGCTCGGAACAGGCGATGGCAGCTTTCCAATTGAACGAGGGTGGCCCTCCCATCCATTGACTTTGAATTGGCCTTCGGCCTGAGGACGGATTGAGCGGCAAAGCAGGCCACCCGCCGGCTGACACCTTATGGGTAACACTAACCATGAGCTGACGCTTGATCTGCTCAAACAAGCAGAGAGAAATCAACGCAGGTCAATGTTCGTCACAACGATGGATCTCGACCATTGCATGCACAATGTTCAAATTATCGGGTATCCGAGATTTGTAGTAGGCAGGGCTGCCCGGATTGTCACTGACGATGGCAATCTCCGCGGCGAAAATTCCGTGGCCAATGCTCCAAAGGTGCATGTCAGCAATTCGGTCCGACGAGTCGCCTTCGATTGACTGCCGCAACTCGGTTGCCATCTCGTCACTCGCTTGTTTATCCAAGAGGACTCGGGACGAGTCCTTTATGAGGCCGAAAGACCAACGGGCAACCAAAGTGGCGCCGACGAAACCCATGATAGGGTCTAGCCAATGAGCGCCAAAATACTTACCTGCCAATAGGGCAACGATAGCTAGGATGGAGGTCAACGCATCGGCCAACACATGAAGATAGGCGGCGCGCAGATTGTGATCGTGATGATGCTGATCATGTGAATGGCCATGATGATGGTGGTGCCCGTCCCCATGCCCATGCTCATGAGGCGTTGACATCAAAATCCAGGCACTTGCCCCATTTACGATGAGCCCGATCATAGCCACAATGAGTGCCTGATCGAAAGATATGGGCAAAGGGTTTATCAATCGGTCAGTGCTCTCCACGACCATTAGGAGGGAAAAACCCATCAACAAGACCGCACTCGCGAAACCCGCCAGGCTGTTGATCTTGCCCACACCAAATGAATAACTTCGGTCAGCCGCAGATCGCCGAGAGATCACGTAGGCAAAAACAGCAATACCGAGCGCCAGTGCATGGGAGCCCATATGCAGCCCGTCAGCCAGCAGCGCCATGGAACCGTAAAGCACGCCAGCGATGATTTCGATCAACATCATCGCAGCTGTGAGGGCTACGACGAACAGCGTTCGCCTCTCCCCAGCACGCCGCTGGTCTTGACCGAACACGTGGCTATGTTGCCAATCGTTGAGTCGGTTTGAGTGCATCTAATCCCTCTTTGAGCGGCAAATAGGGAGAATTAACGTCTCTTGCTGGCGATGTCCATAAAAGGTCATATTCCCTTTGACGTCATCTCGGGCTTGCCTCCTTATTGAGGGGCAAGACAAAAATCATCAGAGCAGCCGTCGGACTAATGGATCTAGCCAGCAGGCGAAGATTGGCTGAACCCTTCACATCCTAACGTTCGACTCGCAGCAGATGAGGCGTCTAGCTTTTACTAAAAACAGCGATCACTACAATGTCGGGTCCCTCCGTGACCCTCTTGGCAACAAGATCGCGATTATCTGTACCCACTGGGCAGTGGCAGGTCGCAGCTGCCGAACTCCGCTTTGAGGCTGCGCCAGCAACGAGTAGAACAGCGCAGCTTGCCGAGTGCCGAGTTTGGCATGGCAGGCCTGCTTCAGCCTACTTGTTCCACGCCATTGCCGATTGGGTTGAAAAAGGGTTCGCTTGCCGGAGCTTTGCAGACAACAAGACGTATGGCCGGGCTGGCACATTTAGCCAGTAATCCACTTTGGTTGTTCTCAGATACAGGTCACCTCTGAGCCCAACGTTTACATTTGATTGGGTGCAGCGAGGCTTCGTTTTTCTATTGGCACATGATTTTCACATCCGGGTCTCATAAAGGTGATTTGCCGCGCCGCGCCACCTTGGGTACCGATTTGGTGTAGAAAACGTGTGGGAGGTGTCGATGCTTCGGATCGCAGCTGTTTTCCTTTCCATTTGCTTGTGGTCGGGCGTCGCAATCGCACAAGAATCTTCCGAAGGCGAGCCGCCACAGATTGAATGGGTTGACTGGAATGATGACCTCTTCGAGCGCGCCGCTGCCACGGGTCGCCACATCGTTCTCGACCTTAACGCGCGGTGGTGCCACTGGTGCCATTTCATGGAAGAACGGACTTACGCACATCCCACTGTGCGTGACCTCATTGATCGCGCTTATTTCGCGGTTCGGGTCGATCAGGATGCCAATCCTGATCTTGCGGTTAGATATGGGGATTGGGGGTGGCCGGCGACAATTGTTTTCAATCCTGATGGGGAAGAAGTTGCCAAGTTACAGGGATTTCTGCGCCCGTCTTTGATGGCCAATATTCTATACACTGTCGTAGCCGCCCCTGATCAGGTTCCTGAGCTCGTCAACGCTCCAAAAGTGAGCCCGGCAACTGATGGAGTGCTCGATAATGCGGCTCGTGAGCGGATCATCGGCCTTCTAGACGAAACCTATGACGTGGAGTTCGGCGGCTGGGGGCGGCGGCTCAAATTTCTCCAACCGCACGTGATCGAATATGCGCTGCAACAGGCCCGCGCCGGAGATGTTCAATTGAGGGAAAGGCTCGTTGAAAGTCTGGACGCAGCAATGGTGCTGAATGATCCAATTTGGGGCGGTATGTATCAATATTCTCACGAGCGGGATTGGTCCGCGCCTCATTATGAAAAAATTATGGCGTTTCAAGCCAACGGTATGTCGATCTATGCAAAGGCCTATCGCGAATTTGGCACGACCGCCTATCTCGACACGGCAAAAAGCATCGCTGAGTACCTTCTGACCTTTATGCAGGACGAAACCGGGGCCTTCTACACCAGCCAAGATGCAGATGTGAATTCAGAGATTTTGGGAGGGGAGTTCTACGCGCTTGACCACGAAGGGCGCATGGCGCTCGGGCTTTTGCCGACCATCGATAAAAACCGCTACGCGCGTGATAACGGCTGGATCGCATCCGGACTGCTCGATCTTTATGGTGTTACGCATGACCCAAGATACCTTGGGGCGGCAAAAGCTGCGGTGACTTGGATCGCCGAGAACAGGGGACTGACGGGCGGCGGCTTTGCGCATGGTTCCAATGACGCGGGCGGTCCATATCTTGCGTCCAATGTCTCGATGGGTCCGGCAATGCTCAAACTTTACATGGCGACCGGCGACAGGATTTGGTTGGAGCGCGCTGGCGAGCTGGCTGTTTTCCTTGAGAACAATTTCCGCCATAGACAAGCTGGTTATATCTCGACCAGAGAACCGCTCGTTCAAGCAGCCGCTTTCCAGGAGCCTCATATCAGCGTCGAAGAAAACATCGAAGTGGCCCGCTTCGTCAATTTGTTGGCACACACCTATGGCGATGTGCGGTTTCGTGATATGGCCATCCATGCAATGCGGTTTTTGGCCAGTGACGCCGTGACAGAGCGGCAGCGATTTATGCTTGGGACGGTCTTGACCGCGGACGAGATAGGGGAAGAACCCGCGCACGTTACCATTGTCGGTGCCAAAACTGATGCAGCGACCCAAGCCCTTCACAAGGCGGCGCTGGATCTGCCTTTCGATTACCTCCGGGTTGACCTCTGGGATCCAAGTGAAGGCCCTATGTTCAATCCGGACATCGAGTATCCTGAACTGGACCGGGCCGCCGCTTTCGCATGCGCGAACGGGATTTGCTCACTGCCGGTCTTCTCCGAGGTCGAGCTATTGGCAGCAGTAGAGCGAACCCTGAATTAGGTCATCCTTCCAGCCGGCAAATTAATGGGGGTGAGGGAGCATGTGCTGATCGCCTCCAAAAGCGTTCCCAGCACCACAGACACTGTGATTCTTATAACCGCCCGCAGGCCGCTATTTGTCCGACCACAGAGTCATCATAACGCTCAGTCGTGTCTATCCGACTGGGTGGGGCGGCCGCACCAACCGGGATCGTGGCCGCCTCTTGCGATCGGCATCCTTCCAATGCTGAATCGGCTGAAATGGAAAACGCGGCCAGCGAATTCGATCAAGTGGACCTGCCATTTTCCTCCAAAAAAGTCGGCGCAAGGCTCCGCTGTTTGGAGACCACTATGGTGGTTCAAAATTTGGGCCTCTGAAAAGACCCTGGTTGGGCTATTTCGTCGCCAGGGCCTTTCGATTCGACACAAGGTACTCCTTGAACAGGCGTAAGCACTCCACCTGTTTGTTTTGCTCTGGATAATAGAGATAGAACGGCGGCAATTCCCCCGCAAAGGGATCGAGAATTGTCTCCAGTTGCCCGGTTCGGACAAACTCATCGACTGTGGCCCGCAGTGTCCAGCCAACACCCAATCCACCGCGAATGGCATCGGCCACTCCGACAATATGGTCGAATACCAGCCGCGTCGGCGGATCGATGGTCTTTTTTTGACCATCCTCGGTAAATGGCCAAGCGGCGATCTTTTTTGTGGTCGGCAGCTTGTAACGTATGGTCCAGTGTCCCAACAGGTCGCGAGGGTGTTCGGGCCGGCCGTATTTTTTAAGGTAGCCGGGCGTCGCGGAGAACGCCGGGATCAGTGGCGGCGTGATCCGCACCGCGACCATGTCCGGCGTCAGCAGATCGCCGACCCTTATGCCGGCGTGAAAGCCTTCACGGACGATGTCGACAAGGTTTTCATTCAACGAAAGTTCAAGGCGGATCCCCGGATAGGCCTCTTGAAATGCCTCCAGGATCGGTCGCACCGTCGTGATATAAGCACCCCGCGACAGGCTCAAGCGCAGGGTGCCGTAGGTTGATTGACCGAACGCGCGGGTCTTTTTTACGGCGTCATTGATTTCACGATAGGCCGGCGCAACTGATTCGAACAAGAGTCGCCCTGCGTCAGTTAGCTCCATGTTGCGGGTCGTCCGGTGCAACAAGCCCACGCCCATGCTCTCTTCCAGAGCTTTCAATTGCAGGCTCACCGCGGAGGCTCCGACGCCCAGGGCCCTTGCCGCCGAGCGCAGGGACCCTTCGCGCACGATGGTCAAAAACACCTCAATACCATGAACCGGTACTCGTTCCATTATTTGATAATATCAAACAGTTGATTCATTTTTCAATATATTTTCAAATAGTGCGTACCAGCTTAATGTTTCCTCTACGGGCCGTCCAAGAGACCATTCAACGGACCACCCAACAGCCGGCAGAGGCGCAGACATGACCACGGTAAGCCTGCAATCGAAACCGCAACACGTCCTGCGCGGCGTTGTGCTTATTGTCACGGCCATGTTCGTCACCTCTCTGCAGGATGTTATCTTCAAGTTGTTCAGCAGCCAGATGCCTCTTGGACAAATTTTTGCGCTCCGTGCCCTTCTCGCCTTGCCTTTGATTTTTTTATTGGCGCGATGGCGCGGCTTCCCTGCCGCCGCGCTGCTGGCTGACGCGTTTAAGCCGTGGGCACTATTGCGGGCGCTGTTTTACACCCTCTGTTTCCTTGCCTTTTACGCAGCCCTTCCTTTCCTAAGTCTATCAACCGTCGGTGCGGCGAACTATGTCGCGCCGATTTTTGTCGCGCTGCTGTCGGCTTACGCTATCGCGGAGCCCGTCGGCGCGCGGGGCTGGATTGCTGTCTTCGTAGGCTTTGCTGGTGTTCTCGCGCTGCTTCAACCGGGTAGCGACGCTTTCTCACCCTGGGCCTTGCTGCCATTGCTGGGGGCGCTGTTCTACGCCCTGGGCAATGTGACCACACGGACCAAGTGCCAATCGACTCCCTTGATCACCATGGTCACGGCGGTGACCCTGGTCATGCTCTGCGGCGGTTTAGCTGTCAGCGCCGCGACCTTTGTCTCGCAGCCGGCGGAGGATCTGGTCCGTGCCTACCCATCGCTCCTAGGGAGCTGGTCCATGCCAAGTGCTGCGGATTGGCTTATTCTCGGGCTACTCTCATTCTTGACGATTGTGATCGCATTCGGCATCGCCGGCGCCTATCAGGTGGCGCCGCCATCGACTGTGGCCACCTTCGACTACAGCTATCTCGTCTTTGCCGCGCTTTGGGACATCGTGATCTTCCAAATCTGGCCGGCTTGGACAACGGTTCTTGGCATGTCCATGATTGCTTGTGCCGGGATAATGGTCTTTCGCAAGAAGCCCTAAGTCCGATCGGCCTATCGGCTCTCAAGGACGGGACGGCGGCCCGCAATCCCGGTCATCTTAAAAAGACCGACGCACAAGGGGACGGCATAGGTATGCCGTTCCTGGGACTTAGTTCATTTGCCAATTCGATCAAACGACGGCTATGCGTTGAAAACGGCTGTCAGACCATAATCTCAAATAACTAAATTCAGGCTCACAGTTCTAGCTGTGGCACGGTTTCGTCTTTTTGATTTGTTTCCCATTCAGAGATCAATCTCTCGCCCTGTCCTCTAAAAGAATCAGCCAGCATCTTGTAACTTATTACACGATCCAGTCGGAAATGCCGAAGGCCTCTTCGCAACTCGCACCAAGCCATGACCATGGTAGCATCCAGATAATAAATCAGCACTAGTGGCCAGATCACGCGTTCAGTTTCCCGTTGTTCGATGGTGCGATAGGCAATCTGCATTTTTGTTTCGTTTCGAATCGCTTTTCGAATCTCAGATAGTTTTACATTGGGTGTCGATGTCATTTCCCAGGATGACGTGACGAGCTTGCGCGTTCCTGGCGCGGTTTGATTTAGCTTGTGAGAAGCACGCTTGGCCGCTTTCCACAAGCCTAGATCGTTGGTTCGGGCTATTAGTCCCAAGCCCACTGAAATTGCTTCAGCTTCTTCGACATCGAAATTAATGGGTGGCAGGTCATAACCTTTGCGCATCACATAACCTACGCCGGGCTCACCAAGAATCGGTGTTTGCATGGCCTGTAGGCTGGCAATGTCGCGGTAGACTGTCCGTATGGAAATCTCAAGTTCTCTGGCGATGTCACGGGCCACAACAGGTCTCTTGGCTGATCTCAATAACTGGATCACCTCAAAAAGCCGCGCTGTCCTAGACATGTTTTTCTCTCCAATCTTTCTTTAGATTTACCAAATCACTCCTGCCACTCAAATGGCAGGAGTGATTTGGTATCACCCATCCGATCCAATTATTTGACAGCGAGGTGGGGACGAGCAATGGATGCACCTGTCACAGGCAATCAAATCTGGCGCGGGACCCTATATGTCGTCATCGCGGCGTTACTTTTTGCCATTTCGCCGGCGATCGCGAGAAATGCCGCCAGTGAGTTAAATGTGCTCGCTCTAATATTCTGGAGCAACACTTGGATGTTCACTTTTATGGTTTGCTGGTTCGCGTGCCGCCGTCCCTCATGCGGCCTTCGCACCAAAAGGCTGTCGGTGCACTTTCTGAGGTCCGTTTTTACGTATTCCGCGATCGTTGCGTACCTATACGCGGTGGTTCACATTCCTTTTGCGAATGCGGTGATCTTACAGTCCATGAACCCTCTGTTTGTCCCAATTCTTGCCTTTGTTGTTTTCCGCAAAATATCGGACCGATTTGTTTGGATGGGTGTGCTCATTAGTTTCATTGGCGTGTTGCTTATCGTGCGACCCGATGATGTGGGTATCTCTATGGGAGAGGTTTCCGGCTTGTTCGCTGCCTTCAGCGGTGGCGCCGCGTCAATGATCATTTGGTCGCTGGGAACAACGGAGCCACCCGAAAGGCAGACGTTCTACTTCTCATTCTTTGCACTGCTCCTGGCTAGCTTTTCACTTCCCTGGGTATGGCAGTGGCCAACAATGAACCAGATGGTTCAAATCTTTCTCATGTCCCTTTCTACGCTTGTGGGACAATTTTGTTATGCAAAAGCATTTTCGATCGCGCCAGCCGACAAGGTGAATACATGGATTTTCATGTCACTCGTGTTTGCAGCCATCATAGGATACGCGATATGGGATGAACCGATATTAACGGCAACCGTTATAGGCGCGGCTTTGGTGGTTGCGGGCGCATACCTGGCTACGAGGGAGAAAAACAAAAAAAAGGTCTAGCCTAGCTAATTCTTCTGGAGATACTCGTTTGCACGCAGTCAATCTTGAATTTGTCCGAGAAGAAACTTGAAAGTTCCTCGCATTCGGCCGACAGCTTGGCACCTTGAAAAATCCGGCCTTCTCTCGCATGCGCGAGGTTATCACTTTGGGCTAGAATGTGCCGCCGGCGCTCTTGGCAATTGTTTTCAACAAGTCTGATCACTGTGGCCTTGTAAACGCTAACTCCGGATGGGCCGCTTTGGCGCCTTTAGCCATCCGTAGATCTCGACCCAACTTGCATTTATTCTCTTGAAAGCGCTACAACTGGTTTTCTCGAAAATCTATTGTAAAAAATCTTAGATGGATACACGAATCAAATAGCCTGAAAAATAGGACACCGGCACCTTCCGAATTGACAAGTCTGTATCTGCTCTGGAGGTTACGATAATGGTTTTGTGTGCTTTTGACGGAACTTGGAACAAGGATGAGGAAATCGAGGTCAAGAAACGCACGAATGTCGTCCGATTTCGAGATCTCTATGAGTCCGCCACCAAGCCGATCTATTATCCCGGTCCTGGAAATAGCCTCACAAGCAATGAGAAAGGCCTGCTAAGGCTGTTTAACAAGTACGCTGGCGGCGCTGTCGCGGGCGAGGCCGGAATTATAATTCGAAGAGTCTATCGAAATCTCTGTTTGAATTATTCGGAAGAAGACGAAGAAATCGACATAATTGGATTCAGCAGGGGCGCTGCAATTGCTTTATCGTTCCTGTGGTACATGCAGCGGCATGGGCTTCGCGTCGCTGGTTCCAATACGCCCATCACACCGAAAATTAGATTCGTCGGGCTGTTTGACACTGTATTTTTTCTGATGGCAGATCTCGCGTTACCTCAAGTAGAGCAAATCAAAGTAAGGGCCATTAGATACCCTTTCTTGCGCGCGCTCACGGGAAATCCAGATCTTTCCTATCCACCCATCAGCAGTCGGCCATTTCATGCTTTATCGCTGCATGACCGAAGGTGGGCGTACTATCCTGCGAGGATATCCCAAGCCCATGAAGTATGGTTTGCAGGTTTTCATCGGGACGTCGGATGAGGCGGGGAACAACCAAGGTTATCTGACATCTCCTTGGAGTGGATGATTTCCCATGCGCAAAGCGCGGGAGTCCCCGCTTCTAGCTTTCATAGCGGAGAGACTATGCCCCGATATCCACATTTGGATCACATGTATGAATGGGGGAATTGGAGCAGAGATGTGCGGCGGGAAGATCTGGTTCACGCCTCCGTGCAACATATTGCCCGCGAAGAAAAAGATAGCCTGACCGGATTAAGTATAGAGCGGGATTAATATCACAGCAGGGTCTTGGCTGTGTCCCGCTTGAATCAGGTCGTGCTCAAGTGACCTGATGTCTGGCGAGGCAGGTGACAGGCGAACAGTGGAATTCCCTGGTACCCGCGTTTTACTCCTTTGATAAAACCGTTACACAAGACCCGCTTTGGGTAAGTTTAGCGGCTTCTTGATCCAAACTCTTTGGTTCCCGGGAGTCGTTGAAATAACGGCATATGTCAGAGTGGCTCTGAACTATTGCGGATCAAAACGGTCATGCCCGGCCAAATCATGATGACCATGGAAGCTCGCTCGGTTATCCGCTCACTCACCAAACCTATGACCGATCATTCCAACCACGCTTGACTAAATGAGGTTAAGACATTAGACGATTGCGTTAATCTGAAACTCCTGCTGGATGCTTTTGGAACCCCTGATCCTCTTTACGCCCACTCGTAAAAGCCGGCGTGGCGCCGCCTTCTATTGCCGACGAAGGTTGGAAAGAACGCATGCTGTTCTCCGCAAACTTGGTCCGACAAGAAGCTCGCAAAATATGAATGACGGGCTCATGCCACCTTGTCCATGATGTTCCGGGTTAACCCGGAACAGATGGTGCGAATTCCTTTGATGTGGACCAATTGGCTAGGCGCTTCGGATTTCACGAATGAGGCGCCCCATCTCATCGCGCAGAGCTTGCGCCTGAGCCGATAGGCCCGATGATGAGGCTAGGACCTGGTTCGCGGCTGCACCAGAGTCACCAGCGGCCTGAGTGACACCAGTTATGTTACTGGAGACCTCTTGCGTGCCTTTGGCGGCTTCTTG